>DATNBJ010000066.1:0-8153 GCA_035572055.1 Thermoleophilaceae bacterium
CGGCCGATCGGCCCCGAGATGGCGATCACCGCCGCCGAGGACAACGTGATCCACGAGCTGGCCAGCCGGCCCGCGCTCGAGCGGCTGAAGACGGCGATCACCGAGCTCGACGAGCTGGAGCGCGCGCTGGCGGCCCAGGGCCTCCTGATCGGGATCGTGATCGACGAGAACCGGCCGGAGTACGAGCGCGGCGACTTCCTGGTGCGCGGCCTGCTCGGCGCCGACGAGGAGACGGGCGCGATCAGCGTGGGCGAGCGCGTGCGCGTGGGCCAGACCGTGCGCATGCACGTGCGCGACGGCGCCTCGGCGGACGAGGACCTGCGCGAGGCGCTCGCGCAGGTGATGGGCGACCTCGAGCGGCCGCCGGCCGGCGCGCTGCTGTTCACCTGCAACGGGCGCGGCTCGCACATGTTCGCCGCCCCGAACCACGACGCCGCGGCGCTCGAGGACGCCTTCGGGAGCGTCCCGGCGGCCGGCTTCTTCTGCGCGGGCGAGATCGGGCCCGTCGGCGCGCGCAACTTCGTGCACGGCTTCACGGCCACGCTCGCCGTGTTCGCGAGCTGAGCGATTAGTTCGCCCCGGCCGCCGGGTCCAGACGCAAAACCCGACACGGAGGTACCGATGGGAGAGATACACGTCCACGAGTTCATGACCATCGACGGCGTGGTCGAGGCGCCGGCCTGGACGTTCGAGTACGGCTTCGACCCGAAGATGGGCGAGACGCTCGCCGCGCTCACCGGGCGCTCGGAGGGCATCCTGCTCGGCCGCGTCACCTACGAGATGTTCGAGCCGGCCTGGTCCAACCGCACGGTCGAGGACGACCCGGGCGCGCCGTTCTTCAACGACACGATGAAGTACGTGGTCTCGGCGACGCTCACGGAGGGCACGTGGCGGAACTCGGAGATCGTCGGGCCCTACGACGCGGGAGGGATCCGCGAGCTCAAGCAGCGGCTGGACGGCGACCTCTACGTGAGCGGCAGCGTCACGCTCGTGCGGGCGCTGCTGGCCGACGGCCTCGTCGACGGCCTGCACCTGTTCGTCTACCCGCTCACCCTCGGCGCCGGGCTGCGCCTCTTCCGCGAGGACGATCCCCCGCGGAAGTTCGCGCTCGCGGCGTCCGAGACCTACGACAACGGCGTCGAGTACCGGAACTACCGGCCGGCGCTCTAAGCCGCAGCCAGCGCCGGCCGCCGGTCCGCCCACGGCCGCGCCTGCTCGACCTGGGCCGCCAGCGAGAGCAGCAGCTCCTCGCCGGCCGGCGGGCCCACGAGCTGGATCCCGATCGGCAGCCCGTCCCCGGACTGGTGGAGCGGCAGCGAGATCGCCGGCTGGCCGGTCACGTTCCACACGGGCGTGAACGGAACGAAGAGCGCGGAGTTCATGAGCATCTGGATCGGCGGCTCGCCCTCGGCCGGGCGCAGCGCGCCGATCTCGAGCGGCGGCAGCGCCAGCGTGGGTGTGAGCAGGACGTCGACCTGGCTCCACATCGCCACGATCTGGCGCGCGTAGCGGTGCAGCCAGTCGAGCGCCCCGCGGTAGTCGGTGGCGGACAGGTCCGCCGAGATGTCGTACATCTGGCGCGCGAGCGGCTCGAGCCGCTCGATGTCCAGTTCGCGCCCGGTGATCCGGTTCCAGCTGTGGATCTCGTCCTGCGTGCCGCCGATCCACACCTTCACGAAGTTCTCGACGTAGCCCGGGTCGGCCTCGATCTCCGTCTCCCGCACCTGGTGGCCGAGCGACTCGAGCAGCTCGGCGGCCTCCTGCGTGGCGGTCACGCAGGCGGGATCGACCGGCGCGCCGTTGGGCGCGCTGGTGACGAACGCGATGCGCAGAACGCCGGGATCGCGGTCGACCGCCTCGATGAACGGAGCGGACGGGTCGGGCGCCCAGTAGGGATCCCCGGGCTCGTAGCCGGCGAGGATGTCGAGGCCCAGGGCGCTGTCGCGGACGTCGCGGGTGAGCACCCCGTCGGTGGCCCAGCCCGCGGCCAGCTCGCCGAACTCGGGCGCCCAGGAAATGCGGCCGCGGCTGGCCTTCAGGCCGACCAGGCCGCAGCACGAGGCGGGGATGCGGATGGAGCCGCCGCCGTCGTTGGCGTGCGCGATGCCGACCATGCCCGAGGCCACAGCGGCGCCGCTGCCGCCCGAGCCGCCGGGCGTCCGGGACGTGTCCCACGGGTTGTGCGCGGCGCCGAAACGGTCGGGCTCGGTCACGGGCAGGATGCCGAGCTCGGGGCAGTTGGTCTTGCCGACCACGATGGCGCCCGCCTCGCGCAGGCGGCGCACCGTCGAGGAGTCGTGCGCGGGGACCCAGTCGTCGAGCGCGGCCATCGCGTTCGTGGTGCGGATGCCCTCCGTGAGCGCGATCAGGTCCTTGATCAGGATCGGCACGCCCGCGAGCGGTCGCGAGTCGCCGGCCTCGACCGCGTCGGCCTCCGCGAGCGCGCGCTCGGCAGCCAGGGTCACGACGGCGTTCAGCTCCGGGTTCAGGCGCTCGATGGCCGCCAGCGACGCCTCCACCAGCTCGCGCGCCGAGGCCTCGCCTGAGCGCACGAGCTCCGCCTGCTCGATCGCTGACTTGAACATCAGGTCGCCTGACATCGCTCCTCCTCGCGGGCCGCTGAACGGGGGGCAGCGTAAGCCACCGGCCGGCTCTACGCCAAGATGCCCTGGATGGATCACGACGAGCGGATGCCCGAGGGCGTGGTCCGCGTCCGCGCGGACAACCCGTCGGCGCTCACACTCGAGGGCACGAACACCTACCTGGTGGAGGGCTGGGCGATCGACCCTGGGCCACCCGATGACGAGCCACACGTCGCCGCCGTGTTCGAGGCCGCCGGGGGCCGCCTCAAGGGGATCGCGATCACCCACGCCCACTCCGACCACGACGGCGCGGTGGAGGCGCTGTCCGAGCGCGCCGGCGGCGTGCCGATCCTCCGGCCCGCGGACGGCGAGGCCGCGGGGCCGCTGCGCGCGATCGCCACCCCAGGCCACTCGCGGGACCACGTGGCCTACCTGTACGACGAGCGCGTGGCGTTCACCGGCGACGCGGTGGCGGGCCGGGGCAGCGTCTTCATCGCCGCGGACGGCGGCGGGCTAGGCCCCTATCTGGACGGGCTGAGACGACTACGCGAGCTCGACCTCGAGGCGCTCCTGCCCGGGCACGGACCCGTGGTGAGCGACGCGCGGGCGAAGCTCGACGAGTACATCGAGCACCGGCTCGACCGCGAACGCAAGCTCCTGCGTGCGCTCGACAGCGGCCTGCGCGACAGGGACGACCTGCTGGACGCCGCCTGGGACGACGTGGACTGGAGCCTGTCGCCCCACCTGCGCTGGGCGGCGGGACAGACCCTCGACGCGCACCTCGAGAAGCTGCGCGCCGAAGGTCGTCTGAATCTCAGCTAGTCGCGGGCGTTCTCGACGCCGTCGAGCAGCTTCCAGTTGCCCTGGAGGACCCGCTCGGCCTCGGCGATCAGCGCGTCCACGTCGGCGCCGTCAAGCCGGTTCTCGATCAGCTCGCGGCCGTGCTGGGCGTGCTCCACGTCGCGGACCACGTGCACGTCGAAGTACTCGGTGCCGTTGCCGGCGCTGAAGCCGTAGTGCTCGATCAGCCCTGCGCGCTTGGTGTCCGATATCGCCGGCTGGGCCGACTCGATCGCGTACAGCGCGACGAGCGCGGGCAGCAGGTCGCGGTCGTCGTCGTACCAGGCGTCGACGCACTCGAGCGTCTCGGGAAGCGCGTCGGCGTCCGCGTCGCCGCCGGCGGCCTCGGCGAAGCCGCGCCAGAGCGCCCGGTGGGCCTCCTCCTCGGCAGCGTGCTCGCGCAGCTCCTCGGCGAGGTCGTCAGGCGCCACGTCGGCTGCGTGCCGCGACGCCGCCGCAAGCGCGTCCACCGCGCGCGCGTACTGACCGGAATAGAACGCGAGCTCGTCGCTCGAGAGATCTCCCTCCGACCAGCGCGTGTAGAAGGGATGGCTGAGAACGTTCCAGCGATCTGCGACGACGTCGAGTCGTTGCCAAAAGTCCATGGAAGGGCCCCTTCGTTGGGAGTAGAGGCGGGCAGAGTACCGCGTCAGGAGGGCGGATCGATGCCGTGGCGGCGCATGCCCTTCTCGACGTCCGCGATCACCTTTTCGAGCACGTGCACGCGCGCGTAGTGCTTCGACTCGGCGGGCACGACATGCCAGCGCGCGTGCTTCTCGTCGGTGCGCTCGAACATCTCCTCGATGGCGGCCACGTACTGCTCGCGCAGGCCACGGTTCTTCCAGTCGTCGGGCGTCAGCTTCCAGCTCTTCACCGGGTCGTTCTGACGCGCCTCGAAGCGCTTCAGCTGCTCCTCGAGGGAGATGTGCATCCAGAACTTGATGATCAGCATCCCCTCGTCGGCGAGTGAGCGCTCGAAGTTGTTGATCTCCCCGTACGCGCGCTTCCACACCTCCTCGCTGGCCAGGTTCTCGACCCGTTCCACCAGCACGCGGCCGTACCAGGTGCGGTCGAACACCGCCACGCCGCCCCAGCCGGGCAGTGACGGCCAGAAGCGCCAGAGGAAGTGATGCCGCTTCTCGGTCGAGTCCGGCGCGGCGAACGACGCCACGCGCACGTGGCGCGGGTCGAGCGGCGCCACGAGCCGCTTGATCGCGCCGCCCTTGCCCGACGCGTCCCAGCCCTCGAACAGCACGCAGAGCGGCGGACCGAGCCGGCCGTCGCCGATCAGGCCGCCCAGGACGAGGCGCAGCTCGAGGAGGCGCTGCTGAAGCTTGTCGAGCTTCTTCTCCGACTCCTCCCTGGAGAGCTTCAGGCTGAGGTCCACGTCATCGAGGCGGCCCATCGGTTCATCCTTGCAGGGGTTGCAACTCGCCGCCGTGCGGGCGTAGTGTTCGGGCGTGGCCTCGGTCGGCTCAGACGCGAGCGCACTGAACCCGGGAACCGTCCGCGAGTTCGCCGCCCGCTACCTGGACGCGTGGAACCGGCAGGACGCCTCGGTGATGGGCGAGCTCGTGACCGAGGACATCGTCTGGACCGATCCGGCGCTCCCCGAGCCGGCCCGAGGTGTGGCCGCGGTCCAGGAGTTCATGCGCTCGAGCTGGCAGGCGTTCCCCGACCTCCGCTTCGAGGAGCCGAACCCGCCGCACGTCTCGATCAACGGCGACCAGGTCGCCTGGGCCTGGCGCATGCACGGCACGATGACCGGGCCGATCGAGCCGCCCGGGTTCGCCCCGACCGGCAAGAGCATGACGGTGGATGGGGTGGATCTGTGGATCTTCCGTGACGGCCGCGTGGCGATCTACCGCGCGTTCTACGACCTGATGGACCTCTCCCGGCAGCTTGGGATCATGCCGCCGCCGGGCAGCCGCGCAGAGCGCGCCACGGTGGGGATGCAGCGACTCCAGGCGCGCTTCCAGCGGCGCTGATGGCGAGCGACTTCGACGTAGCGATCGTCGGCGCCAGCGCCGGCGGCTGCACGGCCGCGCGCCTGTTGGGGCAGGCCGGGGCACGCGTGGCGCTGGTCGAGAAGCGGACCGACTTCGACGCCTATAAGACCGTCTGCACCCACTACATCCAGCCGTGCGCGACGCCGACGATCGAGCGCGTCGGCCTTGCGCCGCTGCTCGAGCAGCGCGGCGGCGTGCACAACAGCATCGATGTCTGGACGCCGTACGGCGGCTGGATCCGGGCCCTCGAGGACGTGCCCTACGGCTACAGCGTCACGCGCCGCACGCTCGACCCGCTGCTGCGCCGGCTCGCCGCCGAGACACCGGGGGTCGAGCTGATGATGGGCCAGACCGCGGTGGGACTGATCGCCAACGGCCGCGTGAACGGCGTGGAGCTCGAGGACTCCTCGCGCGAGCGCCGCCGGCTCACCGCCAGGGTGGTCGTGGCGGCCGACGGGCGCGACACCGGCATCGCCCGGCTGGCGGGCGTGCGCGGCCGGGTGCGCCCGCACAACCGCTTCTTCTACTGGGCCTACTGGAGCGGCATGACGCCCGCCACCGACCGCGCGCGCTTCTGGTTCACCGAGCCGGACTGCGCCTACACGTTCCCGAACGAGGACGGCCTCACGCTGGTGCTGGTGGCGCCGCACGTGAACCGGCTGCCCGAGTTCAAGGCCGACCTGGAGGGCGCCTACATGCGCTACCTGGCCGAGCTGCCGGACCCGCCCAACCTCGAGGGCGCCACCCGCGAGTCGAAGCTGATCGGCAAGCTCAAGCTGCCGAACGTGTCGCGCCCGTCGGCGCAGCCGGGGCTGGCGTTCGTGGGCGACGCCGCCCTGGCCAGCGACCCGCTCTGGGGAGTGGGCTGCGGCTGGGCGTTCCAGAGCGCCGAATGGCTCGCCGACCAGCTCGGTCCGGCGCTCCAGAACGGCGGCGACGTGGACGCCGCTCTCGAGCGCTACCGGCGCGAGCACCGCAGACGGCTCGGCCCGCACCACTTCATGATCTGCGACATCGCCACGGCCCGTCCCGCCAATCCCTTCGAGCGCAGGCTGTACCGGGCCAGCGCCCGGGACGAGACCGTGCTGCGCGCCTTCGAGAGCGTGGGCAGCCGCCGTCATTCGCCCGCCGTCGTGATGAAGCCGAGCGTGATGGCGCGCATCGTGCGCTACGGGTCGGCGCGGTGAGCGAGACGGTCGGGGAGGTCCTGTCTGCCGAGTCGGCCGACGGGACGAGGGTTGGCTGCGAGTTGCTGGGGGAGGGGCCACCGCTGCTCGTCGTGCACGGCTCGATTGCGGACCGGCGGCGCTGGCGCGCCGTGCGCGACGGGCTTGCGGCCGGCTTCCGCGTGCACCTGATGGACAGGCGCGGCCGGGGGCTGAGCGCCGAGGAGGGACCGGGCGAGTACGCGCTCGAGCGCGAGGCGGAGGACATCCGCGCGCTCGTGAGCGCCATCGGCGGCGACGTGCTCGTGCTCGCGCACTCCTACGGCGGCACCTGCTCGCTCGAGGCGGCGATTGAGGCGCCCGCGATCGCGCGGATGCTGGTCTACGAGCCGGCCTTCGCGCCGGCCGGCGATCCGGTGTTCCCGCATGCCGCGCTCGCCGAGGTGATCGCCGCGCTCGACCGCGGCGACCGCGAGACCGCCGTGCTCATGTTCTACCGGCACGCGCTGTCGCTGGACGAGGACGCGATCGCCGCGGTCCGCGCCAGCCCGCTGTGGCAATTGCGCCTGGAGGCCGCGCACACGCTCGGGCGCGAGGCGAAGGCGGCGAACGCCTACGAGCTCCGGCCGGAGCGCCTCGAGCGGATTCAGGCGCCGGTGCGGTTCCTGCTCGGGACGGAGACCGCGGCGCCGCTGCAGAGCTCAACGCGCGCGGCGCACGAGGCGCTGCCCGGCAGCGAGCTGGTGGAGCTGCCCGGCGAGGGGCACAACGCGATGGACACCCACCCGGACGCGTTCGTCGCCCAGGTGGAGGACTGGCTGCTCCGCTAGGCGCCGAGCGTGCGCTCGAGGAGCGCGTGCAGCTCGCGGTAGTGGTGCTCGAGCGCGTCCTCGTGGAACGCCGGGGTGTCGGCCATCGTGTAGCCGTGCGCCGCGCCCTCGTAGATCTCCGCGCGGTAGGTCGCGCCCGCGTCGTCGAGCGCCTTCTCCAGGGTCGCTATCTGCTCGGCGGTCATGCTCTGGTCCTGGTCGGCGAAGCCGAAGTAGAGCTCCGCATGGATGTCAGCCGCCGAGCGGTGGGGGCTGTCGGGCGCGTCGGTGACGAGCTGCCCGGCGTGGAAGGCTCCCAGCGCGACGATGCGATCCGGATGCGCGGTCGCCATCCGCCAGCCCACTCGCCCGCCGAGGCAGTAGCCGGTGATCGCCACCGGTCCGGCGAGGCGCTCGAGGTAGGCGGCGCTGTCGCTGGCGATCCGCTCGGGCGTGAGCTCGTCGAGCAGCGGCCGCAGCTGCTGGAAGAACCTCCCACGCGCGTCCGGATCGCTGAAGTCGGGCATCGGCAGCACGGGCGCGCGGCCCGCCCGGTAGAAGAGGTTCGGCACGAGCACCCCGTAGCCGTCGGCCGCGATCCGGTCGGCCATCTCGTAGATCGTCGGCCGCAGGCCGTACGCGTCGATGAGGAAGAGCACGGCCGGATGGTCGCGGTCGTCGGGCCGCGTGAAGTAGGAGTCGGCGACGCCGTCGGGAGTGGTGATGTCGACCATCGCGCTGGGCACG
>DATNBJ010000067.1:0-6676 GCA_035572055.1 Thermoleophilaceae bacterium
GGCCTTCTTCCCCCACGCGGCGTTGCTGCGTCACGCTTTCGCGCATTGCGCAAGATTCCCCACTGCTGCCTCCCGTAGGAGTCTGGGCCGTGTCTCAGTCCCAGTGTGGCTGATCGTCCTCTCAGACCAGCTACCCATCGCGGCCTTGGTGAGCCGTTACCTCACCAACAAGCTAATGGGCCGCGGGCCCATCCCGATGCGGAGGCCGAAGCTACCTTTACTCACCTCACTGGTGTGAGGGGAGCACATCCGGTATTAGCCCGAGTTTCCTCGAGTTGTCCCGGTCATCGGGGCAGGTTACCCACGTGTTACTCACCCGTTCGCGGCTTTGCCCCGGGCCGAAGCCCGGTTCGTCGCTCCACTTGCATGTGTTAAGCACGCCGCCAGCGTTCGTCCTGAGCCAGGATCAAACTCTCCGTAAAAGTGATTCGTGCCGGTTGTGTGCACCCTAAGGTGAACACGGGTGGCACAAGTCTTTACAAAGAGCTGTCATGTCCGTACTGATAGGGCGCCGCGTACACGTAGCGGCGGCCTGCGGACTTGACGAGGTCTTCAATCAATTCTGGCCGCCTGCTCCACCGAGGATCGGCGAAGCGGCGGGTCGAACCTGGACGCGACCAAGGCTCGAGGTAAGAGCCTCAGGTCGCACACGCTGTTGAGTTTTCAAAGACCGCCGCGCCTCTAAGGCGGGGACTCCGCCGAAGTCTAGACGCTCGCTTCCCCCGGCCCATCAAAAAGGCCTCCCCGAGGAGGCCCGCACAGCTCATCCCACTTGTCAGAGGGACTTATGCGGCGACTTCCTCCAGGGTGGTCGAATCGATGGCCATCTGGGGACAGGGGAGTGTAGCGATCTGCGCAGGGGAGCGTCAATCCCCCGCGCGGCCGCGAAAGCGCTTGAAGCGGCGCTTGCCGAGCTGGAGCACCGAGCCGTCGAGCCGCTCGGCGGGAATATCGAGCTGCTCCCCGTTCAGGACCTCGCCGTCGAGCTTGACGCCGCCCTGCGCGAGCAGGCGCCGCGCCTCGGACCCCGAGACGCCGAAGTGGTCGCGAATCAGGGCCGGCAGGTGCACCGGATCGTCCGCCGGGAGCTCCGCCTCCTCGACCTCGTCCGGAACGCTCCGCTCCACGAACAGGCGATCGAAGTGCTCCTCGGCGGCCCGCGCCGTGTCCTCGTCGTAGTACCTCGCCACTATTTCGCGCGCGAGGGCGCGCTTCGACTCCACGGCCGGCCTGTCCGGGTCGAGCGGGCGGTCGAGCAGCAGGTCGTAGTACGTGCCCATCGCCTCGTCCGGCACGCGCATTAGCTTGCCGAAGATCTCCTCGGGCGGGTCGGTGATGCCCACGTAGTTGCCGAGCGACTTGGACATCCGCTGCACGCCGTCGATGCCCGGCAGGATCGGCATCGTGAGGATCGACTGCGGTTTGACTCCGTAGGCCTGCTGGATGTCGCGGCCGAGCAGCAGGTTGAACTTCTGGTCGGTGCCGCCGAGCTCCACGTCGGCCTCGATGGCGACCGAGTCGTAACCCTGCAGCAGCGGGTAGAGGAGCTCGAGCACCGAGATGGGATCGCCGGCCGCGTAGCGCTTGGCGAAGTCGTCGCGTTCGAGGATCTGGGCGACCGTTGACGTGCGCGCGAGGCGGAAGAGGTCCTCGGCCGGCATGTCCAGCCACTCGCCGTTGTGGCGCACCTGGGTCTGCTCGGGGTCGAGGATCTTGAGCGCCTGCCGGCGGTAGGTCTCCGCGTTGGCGTCGATCTCCTCCGGCGCGAGCTGCGGCCGTGTGGCGGAGCGGCCGCTCGGGTCCCCGACGCGTCCCGTGTAGTCGCCGATGATCAGGATCACCGTGTGGCCGCGGTCCTGGAACTCGCGCAGCTTCTGAAGGACCACGGTGTGGCCTAGGTGGATGTCCGGAGCCGTGGGGTCGATGCCGAGCTTGATGTGCAGCGGCCGGCCCTCCGCCAGCTGCCGCTCCAGAGCGCCCTCGGGCAGCGCGTCCACGGCGTTCCGGAGCAGGAAGCGGGCATCCGAGGCCTCCGGTTCCGTCACGGTCGCAATGCTAGACTCCCGCCCCCGTCGGACGGAGCTAGACGCGCGCCGCCGGCCCGTCCTCAGGGGACCCCGGTCGCCCGACAGACTTCATGCCGGACTCGACGCCGATAGCCCTGAGGCCAGACGCCGCACTTACAGAGCCGGTTGAGCTGAAGGACGGCTCCCGGCGGAATGGCGGCAATGGCGCCAAGCCCGCGAAGCCCAAGCTGAAGAAGCTGAGGCTGCTGCTCGTTCTACTCGGTCTGACGCTGCTCGCGCTCATCTCGACCCTGTTCGGGATGTTGATGGCGGTGGCGAAGGAGATTCCCTCGCTCGAGAACAGCGCGCAGTTCAGGGTCTCCCGCAACTCCACGATGCTTGCCGCGAACGGGCAGCCGATCGCGCGCCTCACGGGTAACGAGAACCGCATCCTGATCGATCCGGAGGAGATCTCTCCGATGATCAAGAACGCGGTCATCTCGGTCGAGGACCGGCGCTTCTACCAGCACCACGGCGTGGACCTGAAGGGCATGGCCCGCGCGGCCATGGCGGACGTCACCAAGCGCGGGACCGTGCAGGGCGGCTCGACGATCACCGAGCAGTTCGTGAAGAACGCCCTGGCCGCGCAGAACAATCGAACGGTGTTCGAGAAGCTGCGCGAGGCCGCGCTCGCCTACCACCTCGAACGCCAGTGGTCGAAGCAGAAGATCCTCGGCGAGTACCTGAACACCGTGTACTTCGGGAACGGTGCCTACGGGATCGAGTCCGCCATGCGCACGTACTTCGGCGGGCCGCGCACCTCGTACAACCCGGACGAGCGCAAGGCGGAGAACGCCACGCCGGCGCAGGCGGCACTGCTCGCGGGGATGATCGCCTCCCCCACCGCCTACAACCCGCTGGCGCATCCGGTCGCGGCCCAAACACGGCGGAACCTCGTGCTGAAGGACATGCTCAGCCAGCACATGATCAGCCTGGGCCAGTACCAGGACGCATTGATCCAGGCGCTTCCCTCCACATCGTCGGTCAACCCGCCGCGGCCCGACTCGAGCCAGCCCTACTTCTCCACCTGGGTCACGCAGCAGCTCGTGGACCGCTTCGGGGCCGACCGCGTGTTCGGCGGGGCGATGAAGGTGAAGACCACGATCGACCCGGCGCTCCAGTCGGCCGCAGTGCAGGCGATCAACGGCCGGCTGGCCGGCATCGGTCCCGCCGCCTCGATGGTCGTGATCGAGAACAAGACCGGCGAGGTGAAGGCGATGGTGGGCGGCAACGACTTCGAGCACCATCCGTTCAACATCGCCACGAGCGGGCATCGCCAGCCGGGCTCGGCGTTCAAGCCGTTCACCCTGATAGAGGCACTGGAGCAGGGGGTCTCTCCCGGGAGCGTGTGGAACTCGGCGCCCGTCACCTTCAAGGTGAGCAAGCGCGAGAGCTTCCCTGTCCACAACTTCGAGGACAAGTACTCGGGTCCGATCTCGTTGGCCAACGCGCTTGCGTACTCGGACAACTCGGTCTTCTCGCAGCTCGGGATCAAGGTCGGTGTCAAGAAGATCGCCCGCCTGGCCAACCGGATGGGTCTGCACACGCCGGTGTCCACCAACCTGGCGATCACCCTCGGCGCGCTGAAGGAGGGTGTGAACCCGCTGGAGATGGCATACGCCTACTCGACGATCGCCAACAACGGGCGGCGGATGACGGGCAGTCTGCCCGCATGGAAGAACGGCCCGGTCGCGATCGACGAGGTGACCACCAGCGACGGAAAGCACGTGATCGCCAAGGACAAGCGCCGCTGGATCCAGGTGGTGCCGGCGGGTGTCGCCCAGGAGGCGAAGCTGCTGATGCACGGCGTGGTGACTAAGGGCACCGGCACCCGGGCGAACATCCCGAACACGTTCATCGCCGGCAAGACCGGCACCACGGAGAACTACGGCGACGCGTGGTTCGTCGGCTTCGACGATCACTACACGGTGGCCGTGTGGGTCGGCTACCCGGACAAGCTGGTTCCCATGAAGACCCTCTACGCGGGCAAGCCCGTGGAGGGCGGCACCTACCCGGCGGCCATCTGGCACGACTTCATGGTCAGCGCGCTCAACATCCTGCACCAGCGCAACCCGAAGAAGGACAAGCTCGACTTCACGAACACCGGCGCCACGATCCAGGGCCCGGCGACCGGCACCTCCACCCCCGCGCCGACTACGGGCAACGGCGGCGGCACGGGCGGGACGAAGCAGAAGGACACCCAGCCCAAGGACAACACCCAGCAGCAGCCGGGTGACACCGGCGGTGGCAACCAGGGCGGCGGCAATCAGACGCCCGACCAGGGCCAGACGCCGCAGCAGCCGACGAACCCCACGCCACCCGGCAACGGCACCGGCGGGGCGGGCACGGGCGGGGCGAACCCGCCCAGCGGCTAAGCGGCGCGGCGCGTCCGCATCTCGGGCGGCCAGGGCCGCGACACCGAGCGGCTGCGCGGGTCGCAGAAGCGCCAGGGCAGGTCGGCCGCCTTGGTGATGCCGATGCGCTCGCCGATCGCGAGCGTGTCGGGCCGCTCGCCCGCCGCGGTCGGCGGCAGGATGTCGATCGGGCCGTCGCCCAGCAGCGAGGTGTCGTTCAGCTCGAGGCCGATGCCGAGCGCCTGGGTGAGCTTGCCGGGGCCGTTGCAGAGCTCGTGCAGCGGCTCCACCCCGCGCCGCTCGCGCATGAGGTCGATGCCGTCGACCGGCTCGAGCGCCCGGATCAGCACCGCGGCCCCGATGCCGTCGGCCTCGCACACCGCGTTCAGCAGCGCGTGGATGCCGTAGGAGAAGTAGACGTAGGCGCGGCCCGGCGGGCCGAACAGGACCCTCGTCCGCGGCGTGAGCCCCACGTACGCGTGGCAGGCCGGCTCCTCCATGTGGTAGCTCTCAACCTCGACGATGCGGCCGGCGGTCTCGCCGTGGCGCACGGTGCAGCCCACCAGGTCGCGGGCCACGTCGTGCACCGAGCGGCCGTAGAAGTCGAGGTTCACCCGGCCAGCACCTCGCGCGCGCGCTCGATCTGCTCGCGGACGCGTGCGAGCGAGGTGCCGCCCTCGGAGACCTTCGACTCGAGCCAGGCGCCGTCGGCGAGCAGCTCGTAGTAGCCGGGCAGCAGCTCCTCGGACTGGGCGCGCACCTCTTCCTCGGACAGCTCCGACAGCTTCTTGCCCGAGTCGAGCGCGTGGCGCACAAGGCCGGCCACGATGCCGTGCGCCTCTCTGAACGGCACGCCGCGGCGCACGAGCATGTCCGCGATGTCGGTCGCGGCCGGGAACTCGTCCGAGGCCGCCGCCGCCATCCGCTCGCGGTGGAAGGTCATGCCGCGCAGCATCTCGGTGGCGGCGGCGATCGTGAGCTCGATCGTGTCGACCGCGTCGAACAGCCGCTCCTTGTCCTCCTGTAGGTCCTTGTTGTAGGTGAGCGGCAGCCCGTGGAGGACGCCGTGAAGGCCGGCGAGGTGCGCGGCCACGCGCGGCGCCTTCGCGCGGAGCAGCTCCGCGGCGTCCGGGTTCTTCTTCTGGGGCATGATGCTCGAGCCCGAGGAGAACGCGTCGGCCACCTGGCAGAAACCGAACTCGTCGCTCGACCAGAGCACGATCTCGGCGCCGAGCTGTGAGAGGTGGGTGGCGCAGGTGGCCGCGGCCGCCAGGTAGTCGAGCACGGAGTCGCGGTTGGAGACCGCGTCGACGGAGTTCTGCGCGACCGCCTCGAAGCCGAGCTGCTCGGCCACGAAGCCGCGGTCGGTGTCGAAGTTCACCCCCGCGAGGGCGCCCGCGCCGAGCGGCAGCTCGTTGGCGGCCTCGATCACGAAGCCGAAGCGCAGCGCGTCGCGGCGGAACTTCCAGAAGTAGGCCAGCAGGTGGTGCGACAGGTACACGGGCTGGGCACGCTGGAGGTGCGTGTAGCCGGGCATCGGCCAGTCGACGTGCCGCTCCGCCACGCCCACGATCGTCCGCATCAGCTCGATGCAGCCGAGGCGGTCGCGCTCGGCGTGGGCGCGGACGAACAGCGCCACGTCGGTGGCCACCTGGTCGTTGCGCGAGCGCGCCGTGTGGAGCTTGCCGCCCACCGGGCCGACCAGCTCGGTGAGGCGGCGCTCGATCGCCATGTGGATGTCCTCGTCGTCCGGGCGGATCTCGAAGCGGTTGTTCTCGATCTCGATCCGGATGTCGGCGAGGCCGCGCTCGAGGTCGGCCAGCTCCTCCTCGGTCAGCACGCCTATGCGCGTGAGCATGCGCGCATGCGCCACGGACAGATCGAGGTCGAACGGCGCCAGGCGCTGGTCGAAGCTCACCGACGAGTTGATCGCCTGGAAGAGCGGGTCCTGCGGCTCAGAGAAGCGCGACATCCGCCGGAGTCTAGGATTCCGCGCCGTGAGGGTGCTGGTAACGGGGGCGACGGGGAAGATCGGCCATGCGGTGGCCGCCGCGCTCGTGGCCCGTGGGGACGAGGTCCGGGCGCTGGTGCGCGATCCCGCGAAGGCGGCGATACCGGCCGGCGCCGAGCCCGTCCGCGGCGACGTGACCGACACCGAGTCGCTGGCGGAGGCCGTGCGCGGCTGCGAGCTCGTGTTCAACGCCATGGGGCTGCCGGAGCAGTGGTTCGCCGATCCGGGGATCTTCCAGGCGGTGA
>DATNBJ010000068.1:0-8928 GCA_035572055.1 Thermoleophilaceae bacterium
GGCCGCCACCACCGCAGGGAACCTTGCAGCCGGATCGTCGGGCACGCGCACCCGCACGGTGCTCCGTCCCGATTCGTAGATGGCGCCGGGAAGTCCCTCGCGAAGCGCCTTTGACCCCTTGAGATCGAGCTCGATCGGCGACACCGTGAGCTGGCCGCCCCGGAAGCCCACGTCCTTCGCCCCCGCCCGGCCGAGCTTGATCCTGGCGTCCTGGAGACGGATCAGGTTCTCGAGCGGCGGCGGGATCGGCCCGAAGCGGTCCTCCAGCTCCTCCCGCAGCACGATGAGGTTCGCGATCTCGCGGGCGCCCGCCACGCGCCGGTGGATCTCGATCTTGGCCGCCTCGTACGGCACGTAGTCGCCGGGCACGTAGGCGTCCACGGGAATGTCGAGCCTGACGGGCTCGGGCGCCTCGTCGGCGCTCGTGCCGGCCAGCGCGGCCACCGCCTCGTCGAGCATCGCCACGTACAGCTCGAAGCCGACCGCCGCCACGTGACCCGACTGTTCCTCGCCGAGCAGGTTGCCGGCGCCGCGGATCTCCAGGTCGCGCATGGCGATCTTGAAGCCGGAGCCGAGCTCGGTGTAGTCGGACAGCGTGGACAGGCGCTTCTGAGCGTCCTCGCTGAGCGCCGCGTGCGAGGGGTAGAAGAGGTAGGCGTAGGCGCGCTCGCGGGAGCGGCCCACGCGGCCGCGGATCTGGTAGAGCTGGGCCAGGCCGAGCGCGTCCGAGCGCTCCACGATCAGCGTGTTGGCGGTGGGGATGTCGAGCCCCGCTTCCACGATCGTGGTGCAGACGAGCACGTCCGCCTCGCCGCGCAGGAACTCCAGCATCACCTTCTCGAGCTGCTTCTCGTCCATCTGGCCGTGTGCGACGCTCACGCGCGCCTTCGGCACGATCGCGCGGACCCGCTCCGCCGTCTCGTCGATCGTCTCCACGCGGTTGTGCAGGAAGAACGCCTGCCCCTTGCGCTCGACCTCGCGCTCGATCGCCTGCTTGACCAGCTCCTCGTCGTACTCGCCCACGTAGGTGCGCACCGGGCGGCGACCCTCGGGCGGGGTCTCGATCACGGAGATGTCGCGCAAACCGGCGAGCGACATCTGGAGCGTGCGCGGGATCGGCGTGGCCGACAGCGACATCACGTCCACGCGCAGCTTGAGCTGGCGCAGCAGCTCCTTCTGCTTGACGCCGAAGCGCTGCTCCTCGTCCACGATCAGAAGGCCGAGCTCCTTGGGCCGCACGTCGCGCGAGAGCACGCGGTGGGTGCCGATCAGGATGTCGACCTTGCCCTCGCGGAACCTGTCGAGCGCCTCCTTCACCTGGCTGGCCGAACGGAAGCGCGATGCCATCTCGATCTGGAAGGGGAAGTCACGGAGGCGCTCGGTGAAGGTGCCGAAGTGCTGCTGGGCGAGCACGGTGGTGGGCACGAGGAAGAGCACCTGCTTGCCGTCGGCCGCCGCCTTGAACGCGGCCCGCAGCGCCACCTCGGTCTTGCCGTAGCCCACGTCGCCGCAGATCAGGCGGTCCATCGGACGCGCCTCCTCCATGTCCGCCTTCACGGCCTCGATCGCGTCGAGCTGGTCGGGCGTCTCCGTGTAGGGGAACGCCTGCTCGAAGTCGATCTGCCACTCGCCGTCCTGCGGGAAGGCGTGGCCCGCGCGGCGGCGACGCTCTGCGTAGAGGTTGATCAGCTCGCCCGCCAGCGCCTGCGCGGCACGGCGGGCGCGCAGCTTCATCTGCTCCCAGGCCTTGCCGCCGAGCTTGGACAGCGGCGGGTCGGTCGCGTCCGCGCCCACGTAGCGGCTGATCTTGTGGAGCTGGTCGCTCGGCACGAAGACGCGGTCGCCGTCCCTGTACTCGAGCTCCAGGTAGTCGCGGGTCACGCCGCCCACGGTCTTCGTCTCGAAGCCGGTGAAGCGCGCGATGCCGTGGTCCTCGTGCACGACCGCGTCGCCGCTGCGCAGGTCGGTGAAGGAGGCGATGGCGCCGGCGCCCGTGCGGGGGCCGTCGGCCGGCGTCGCGCGGCGGCGGCGCAGCAGCCGGTGCTCGGGCAGCACGGCCAGCTTGAGCTGCGGCGCGAGGAAGCCCTCGCGCAGGCTGGCGTCGGCGAAGCGCACGCCCGGCTCGGCCGGCGCCGGGCCGCCGTCGAGGAACTCGGCGCGAAGGCGCGCGAGGTTGTAACGGGCTCGCTCGGCCTCGCCGTGTCGCGCCCATGCCACCACCGTCCGGTAGCCGGAGTTCACGAGCTTCTCGAGCTCCGGCTCGGCCTCCTTCAGGTTGCGCGCGGCGGTGTCGGCCCCCTGCGCGCGGAACACGTGCGGCTGGTCGCCCGAGATGCTCGACAGGCTCAGCTCGGTGCGGCTCTGAAGAATCTGCTCCAGCTCCTCGGGCGCCACGTAGAGGTGGTGGGCATCGGAGTCGTGGAAGCTCGTGGTCACGTCCTGCCACAGGTCGGACAGCGCCGGCCGCAGCTCCTCCTCGGCGGCGACCGCCACGAGAGCGTTCTCAGGCACCAGCGAGAGCAGGTCGCAGAAGCGGTCCACCGGCAGGATCTCCGCGATGTCCGGGCGCTGCTCCTCCTCGGTCTCGATCGCGGCGATCTCGGCCAGCTCGCGGTGCTCGGGCGCGAGCTCCGCGGCGGGCGCGATCTCGATCCTCTCCGCCTCCTCCAGCGAGCGCTGCGTGAAGGTGGAGAAGAAGGTGAGCCGCTCGACCTCGACGTCGAACAGCTCGCAGCGCACGGCCCGCTCCTCGGTGGCCGGGTAGACGTCGAGGATGTCGCCGCGGATCGCGAACTGCCCGCGGTCCTCCACCTGGTCCACCCGCTCGTAGCCGCAGGCCACGAGCTGGTCGGCCGCCTCGTCGAGGTCGAGCAGGCCGCCCTTCTCGATCGTGAAGCCGTGCGGGCGCAGCTCGGGGTCGGGAACCTTCTCGGCCAGCGCCGCGGCGCTTGTGACCACCACCGCGCCGGTGTCGTCGATCAGGGCGTCGAGCGCGGCCACGCGCAGGCCCACGAGGTGCGGCGGTGGCGCGAGGTGCGACTCGTAGCGCACGCCGCGGGCCGGGTAGAAGCGCACGAGGCGGGGGCTGAGGAATGCCTTGAGGTCGGCGGCCAGGTCGCGCGCCGAGCGGTCGTCGCCCGCCACGATCAGCGCGGGCCGCTCCGGGTCCTCATCCGCCAGCGCCGCGATCAGGTACGGGCGCATGCTCGCCGACACGAACGCCCGCTGGGGCTCGCGCCTCGCGGCGCTAGCGAGGGCGCTTACCGAAGGGTCTTCGTGTGCGTATGTGAGGAGTTGCCGGAGCGACATGGGGCAGCGCAAAGGGCCGCCCGGCGTGCCGCGCGGCTCTACGAACGGATTCTAGAAAGGGTCTCCATCTCGTCCCCGCTGAGCTCGATGCCGGCCGCCCCCACGTTCTCCTCGAGGTGCTCCACCGAGGAGGTGCCGGGAATCGGCAGCATCACCGGGGAGCGCTGGAGCAGCCAGGCGAGCGCCACCTGGGACGGCGTGGCGTCGTGAGCCTGCGCGATCTCGTCGAGCGGGCCGCCGGACTCCGCCAGCTTGCCCACCGCCAGCGGGAACCAGGGGATGAAGCCGATGCCGTCCTGCTCGCACCGGTCGAGCTCGTCCTCGGTGGCGCGGTCGGTGAGGTTGAAGCGGTTCTGCACCGAGACGACGTCGACGATCCCGCGCGCGGTGGCGAGCTGGTCGGTGCTCACGTTCGAGACGCCGATCAGGCGGATCTTGCCCTCGTCCTGGAGCTGCTTGAGGGCGCCGACCGACTCCTCGTACGGCACCTTCGGGTCGGGACGATGGAGCTGGTAGAGGTCGAGGCGGTCGACCCTCAACCGCTTGAGGCTGCCCTCGCATGCCTCGCGCAGGTGCTCCGGCCGCCCGTCCGGGTCCCACCTGCCGGGGCCCGGCCGGAGAAGGCCGCCCTTGGTCGCGATCACGAGTCCGTCCGGGTAGGGATGCAGCGCCTCGGCGATGATCTCCTCGCTGACCTCTGGGCCGTACGAGTCGGCGGTGTCGATGAAGTTCACGCCGAGGGCGACCGCGCGGTGCAGCACCTCGCCGGCCTCCTTGCGGTCGCGAGGCTCGCCCCAGATGCCGTCGCCGGTCAGGCGCATGGCGCCGAAGCCGAGGCGGTTCACTGTCAGCTCGCCGCCGAGGGTGAAGGTTCCTGATTCGGTTGCTGTGGAGGTAGTCATTGGGCGAGCACTACCCGTTCCGCCTCGTCCGCACCCCTCTGGATCAGATCCCTTACCTCGGCAGGCGATTCGCGGAATTTCCCCAGCACGTGCGCGGAGACGATCTCCGGATCGGTCGAGTCCGGCCGCCCCACCCCCGCCCGTATGCGGCGGAAGTCCGGGCTGCCCAGGCCCGCCTTCACGGCCTTCAGCCCGTTGTGCCCCGCCAGTCCGCCGCCGATGCGGCTCTCGATCTTGCCGAACGGCAGATCGATCTCGTCGTGCAGCACGAGCACGTGGTCCAGCGGAACGCCGAGAGCGCCGCGTGCGGGTCCCACCGCCTTGCCGGCGTCGTTCATGTAGGTCTGCGGGAGGAGCAGCGCCACGCGGGGGCCGCCGGCGCCTGCGCGGCCCTCGGCGTAGAGGCCCGCGTACTTCTTCTTCAGCTTGCCAAGGTCCCAGCGGGACGCGAGCTCGTTCGCGATCTCGAAGCCGAGGTTGTGCCGCGTGCCCTTGTAGCTGTCGCCCGGATTTCCCAGCCCCACGACGAGCCAGTCGGCCTTGCCGCCGCGCCGGAAGAGGCTCAGGACTCTTCGCCGCCGCCCTCGGCGGCCTGCTCGGCTTCCTCGCCGGTGGCGCCCTCGGCGCCGGCCTCGGCCTCGGCGGCCTCCTCGCCCTCTTCGCCCACGAGCTCGGTCTCTTCCTCGATCTCGGGCTCGGCCACCGCGGTGGGCACGGTGATCGTGGCGATGATGGTCTCCTCCGGATCGTCGAGGAACTCGACGCCCGCGGGAGCATTGATCTCGGAGAGATGCATCACCGCGTTCACCTCCATCCCGGACACGTCCACGAGGATGCGCTCGGGGATGTCGGTGGGCAGAGCCTCGATGTTCAGCTCGCGGTTGGCCTGCTCGAGCACGCCGCCCTCCTTCACGCCGGGCGCGTCCTCGACGCCCTCGAGCTCGACGGAGACGGTCGAGTGGATCTTCTCGTCGAGCCGGACCTCGAGCAGGTCGATGTGCACGATCTGGCCGCGCACCGGGTGGCGCTGCTGGTCCTTGACGATCACGGGCTTGGCCGCGCCGCTGCCGATTTGCAGGTCGATCAGCGCCGAGCCGTCGTGCAGGGCCGCGCGCAGCGTGCGCGCGTTGACCTTGAACGAGAGGCAGTCGCCGCCGCCGTACACCACGCCGGGCACGTAGCCCTCCCTGCGCAGCCTGCGGGTGGCGCGAGTGCCGCGCTCGGGGCGTTCCTCGACTACGAGCGATGGACGTTTTCCGTCAGCCATGCAGCGGGCCAGTCTAGCGAGCGGGCAGTGGTTACTCTGGGTCGGATGGCGAAGGACGACAACAACTCGATTCCCACCGGGCGGATTCGCCGCACCGCCAAGGTGGCGCAGGTGATCGGCACGAGCGGCGCCGGCTACGCGGGCGCGCGCGTCCGCAGCGTGGGGCGCGACAAGGATCACCGCGAGGAGCAGCTCGAGCGTGCTCACATGGAGACCGCCGAGCGGATGGTCGACGCGCTCGGATCGATGAAGGGCGCCGCGATGAAGATCGGGCAGTTCGCCTCGTTCATCGACACTGACTTCCTGCCGCCCGAGTACCGCGAGCTGTACCAGGAGAAGCTGAGCAAGCTGCGCGACTCGGCCCCGGCGATGCCGTGGAAGCAGGTGCGCTCGGTGCTCGAGGACGAGTGGGATGACCCGCCCGAGGAGCTGTTCGAGGACTTCGACGAGGAGGCGACTGCGGCAGCCTCCATCGGCCAGGTGCACCGCGCCACGCTCTGCGACGGCCGCAGGGTGGCGGTGAAGATCCAGTACCCGAAGATCGCCCGCGCGCTCGAGGCCGACATGCAGAACGCCGGCATGATCTTCCGCCTCGCGAAAGCGATCGCCCCCGGGCTCGACGCCGCCGCCGCCGCCAAGGAGCTGCGCGAGCGCGTGATGGAGGAGCTCGACTACGAGTACGAGGCGCAGAACCAGCGCACGTTCGCGCGCGCCTACCGCGACCACCCGTTCATCTACGTGCCCGACGTGGTCACGCGCCTGTCGCGGCGGCGGGTGCTCGTCACCGAGTGGGTGGACGGCATCGACTTCGAACGCGTCCGGGAGCTGCCGCAGGAGGAGAAGGACCGCGTGGGCGAGATCATCTTCCGCTTCTTCTACGGGTCGATCTACCACCTCCAGCACTTCAACGCCGACCCGCACCCGGGCAACTACATGCTCATGGACGACGGCCGGGTCGCCTTCCTCGACTTCGGCATGACCAAGCAACTCGACAAGGACCAGATCGAGCTGGAGATCGCCGCGCTCGAGGCGGCGTTCGCGAACGATCCCGAGCGCCTGCGAACCGCACTGCACGATCTGGGCTTCGTGAACAACCCGAAGCGGGTGGACGCCGAGCGGCTGCTGGAGCACGTGAAGGCGGTCGGCGGCTGGTACATGGAGGACCGCGAGTACACGATCGACTCAGACGTGGTGATGCGCGCGATCGCGGCCGCCTCCGACCCGCGCTCCGAGTTCTTCGACCTGATGCGCCGGGAGAACCTGCCCGCGAACGAGATGATGGGCCGGCGCATGGAGGCGGGTGTGCTCGCCGTGCTCGGCCAGCTCACCGCCACCCGCAACTGGCACCGCATCGGCCGCGAGTGGTGGTTCGCCGACGAGCCCGAAACCGAGCTGGGCCGCGAGGAGTGGGCCTACTTCGAGTCGAAGGGCGAGAAGCGCGTGCGGAAGTTCGGGGCTCGCGCGACGTAGCTAGAGGCCTGGCTTCAACGCCATGTCGAGAACGACGAGCAGCAGGAGCACATTGTCGATCCTGGCGACTAGCAGCACGCGCCCGATCAGCCGCTGGACCTCTGTGTCCGTCGGCCCGCGCTCGTCGGTGAGCTTCTTGATCCTGCCCGCCTGAGGCCCGAGGAACGCCGCTCCGGTCAGGAACGACACGACCCAGAAGACCATTCCCCAGATGAGCCAGAAGTGCCACTGCCAGTCGCCCTTGCTCACGAGCAGGAAGCCGAAGATGACCAGCACGAGGCTCAGCGGGGCGAACACGCGCGAGCCGATCCACTCGGCATCGCCGGCGATCTCGGCCAGGCGCTCCGGCCGGCGCTCACGCTGAGCCCGCAGCACCTGGAGCACCAGCACAGTGCCGCCGCCGACCCACAGCACCGCGCACAGGATGTGGATCGAGAGGTAGACCTGGTAGGTCGTGATCGCAAGGGTCATACGGGAGCCTCCTGGGTTTGGACGAGCACGGCCGGGCACGGGCCGGGCGTGGCGCAGGGTTTTATCGCGTTCGCACTGCTATCTGGCAGAGCGCGCTGTTCTGATCAGAGGAGCGAGCCCTGCAAGGACGCAGGGAAGCCGCGCTGATTGGTCAGAAGAGCGCGCTGTTCTGATCAGCGCAGCGAGGAGCGAGCCCTGCAAGGACGCAGGGAAGCCGCAGGGCGACAGCCCGCGGCTGACCGAGGACGCCGCAGGGCGAAGCTCCGCAGAGCGCTGATCAGAACAGCTGGTTCTCGCCGGCGAAGATCTCGCTGACGGAACCATCGGTGAAGATCTGCCGCACCGAGTCCGTGAGGATGTCGCTGCAGGTGAGCACGCGGATGAGGTCGGGCGGCGCGCCGTCGCGCAGCGGGACCGTGTCCGTGACGAGGATGCCCGACAGCGGCGACGCCTCGAGCGTCTCGAACGCCTTGCCGGAGAAGATGCCGTGCGTGGCGACCGCGTACACCTCGCTGGCGCCCGCCTCCATCACGGTGCGCGCGCCGGCGGCGAGGGTGCCGCCCGTGTCGATGATGTCGTCGACGATCACGGCGCGGCGGCCGCGTACGTTCTCGACGCCGATCACGTAGCCGATCTCGGCGAGCTGCTGGGCCGGGCGCTCCTTCTCGAGCAGGGCGTACTCCGTGCCCACCTTCTCCGCGAACTTGCGGGTGAGCTTCACGCGGCCGGCGTCCGGGGCGATGATCACGAGGTCCTGCGGCGGCCCGAGCTGGTCCTTCACGTACTGGGACAGGACGGTCATGGCGGTCATGTGGTCCACCGGCTTCTGGAAGAAGCCCTGCAACTGGCCGGCGTGGAGGTCCATCGTCACGATCCGGTCGATGCCCGCGGCCTCGAGCATGCGGGCCACGAGACGGGCTGTGATCGGCTCGCGCGGCGCCGACTTCTTGTCCTGGCGCGAGTAGCCGTACCACGGGCACACCGCCACCACTCGGTGCGCGGAGGCGCCCACCGCGGCGTCGATCATCACCACCAGCTCCATGAGCGCATCGTTGACCGTCAGGCCCTCCTTCTCGTTGCCCGCGATCGACTGGACGATGAACAGGTCCGCGCCGCGGATCGAATCCTCGTAGCGGCAGTAGACCTCGCCGTCGGAGAAGGTCTTGAGCCCCGCGTTCGTGAGCTCGACGCCCATCTTGTCCGCGATCGAGGCGCCAAGCTGACGGCTGGCGCGCCCGGCGGTGATCATCAGGCGCTTGTCGGCGCCGAACGGAAGGCTCTTGGGCATGGGCGGAGCCTCAGTCTCGAGCGTGCTCATCTGAGGCCTCTTTCCCCTTTCTCGCGGCGTATCCCTCGACGTTGCTCTGCCGGGCGCGCGCGATTCCGAGCGCGCCATCGGGGACGTCATCCGTGATGACCGACCCGGCACCAGTGTACGCGTCATCCCCGACGCTAACCGGGGCCACGAAGGTGGTGTCGACGCTGGTTTTCACGCGCTTTCCGATCTTC
>DATNBJ010000069.1:0-10792 GCA_035572055.1 Thermoleophilaceae bacterium
ATCCACGGCCACCTCCACGCGCCGCAGCCGGCGATGGGGCCGCTGTCGATCTTCCTGCGCGCGCCGTTCGTCTGGCTGGTCCGCGACGGCTCGCTGCTCGACCAGTACCGCATGGGCTCGTTCGCGTGCATGCTCGTGGCCGCCGCGGTCGGCGTCTACCTGGCCACCCGCGTCCGTGCCGCCGGGCGCTCGCCCTGGCTCGCCTTCGGCGTCGTGGCCTTCACCCTCCTCAACCCCGCGAACTTCCATGCCGTGGCAAACGGCCATCCCGAGGAGATCATGTGCGCCGCCCTCTGCGTCGCGGCCGTGGTGGCCGCCCTCGAGCGGCGCTCCGTCCTCGTGGTGGGCCTGCTGCTCGGCCTCGCCATCGCCACCAAGCAGTGGGCGGTGCTCGCCATCGGCCCGACGCTGATCGCGGCCGCCGGCGGGCGGATCAAGACCGCGGCGCTCGCGATCGCCCTCGCGACGGTGCTCATGGCGCCGCTGGCCCTCGCCAACATGAACGGCTTCACCAGCGCCAACCGCACGAGCGCCGACGCCACGATCGGGCTCACGCCCGCCAGCATCTGGGTGCCGCTCGAGCAGAAGTACGAGGTGCGCATCTTCGACGGCGTGGCGCCGCGGCTGATCGAGAAGCGCAAGCTCTCGCACGCCATCGCCGGCCGGGCCAAGCCGCTCATCATCCTGCTCGGGCTGCTGCTCCCGGTCGGCTACGCCTGGCGTCACCGCCGCGCCCGGCCCGAGGACGCCCTGCTACTGCTGGCGCTCCTGTTCGCCCTGCGCTGCGCGCTCGACCCGCTCACCACGGCGTACTACACGGCGCCGCTGCTGCTCTCGCTGATGGCCTACGAGGCGCTCTACGGCCGCGGGCCGCCGATCCTGACCACGATCGCCGGCCTCGTGATCTGGTACCTGACCATGCACGTGGTCTGGGTGATCGAGCCGCGCACCGTCACCGCGATCTTCCTGGCCTGGATGGTGCCGCTGCTGGTCTACCTGGGCGTGCGCGTCTACGCGCCCAGGGTGATCAGCGACTTGGGGAAGTGGCTCAGCACCTCGCTGCCCGAGTCGGTGACGATCACCAGGTCCTCGATCCGGACGCCGAACGCGCCCGGCAGGTAGACCCCCGGCTCCACGGTCACCACGTTGCCCGCGGCGAGCGTGCCCTCGCTCGACTGCGCCAGCCGCGGCGCCTCGTGGATCTCGAGGCCCACGCCATGGCCGAGCCCGTGGCCGAAGTGGTCGCCGTGCCCGGCCTCGGCGATGCGGTCGCGCGCGACGGCGTCCACCGCACGGCACTCGGCGCCCGCGTGGATGGCGGCGAGCGACTCCTGCTGCGCCGCCAGCACGAGCTCGTAGACCTGGCCGGCCTCGTCCGAGAGCTCGCCGGTCGCGAACGTGCGCGTGCAGTCCGAGCAGTAGCCGTCCACGATGGAGCCCATGTCGACGATCACGAGCGTGTTCGCGTCGATCCGCACCGGCCGCGGGTCCGCGTGGGGCAGCGCGCCGTGCGAGCCGCCGGCGATGATCGACTGGAACGACGGGTCCGTGGCGCCGCGCTCGCGCATCTCGCGCTCGAGGTCGAGCGCGACCTCGCGCTCGGTTCGACCCACGAGCCCGCGCGAGCAGAGGTACTCGTAGATGTCGTCGGTCAGGTCGGCGGCCTCGCGGATCGCGCGCAGCTCGCCCTCGTCCTTCACCGCGCGCAGCTCCTCCACCAGCCCGCCGGCCGCCACCAGCTCGACGCCGTCCGGCGCCAGCTCCTCGAGGCGCTTGTGTTGCCGCACGCTCATGTGCTGGTCCTCGAAGCCCACGCGGCCGGTCAGGCGCTCGGCGGCGTCGGCCAGTAGGTCCTGCTTGCCGCGCAGGCGCTCGAAGTCCGGCACCTCCTGCTCGGCGCGCTCCACGTAGCGGAAGTCGGTGAGGAAGATGCGGTCGTTCGGCGTCACCACGCAGATCGCGTTGGTGCCGGTGAAGCCGCTGAGGTAGCGCACGTTCACCAGGTTCGTGACGACCAGAGCGTCGAGCTCGCGCTCGGCCAGCCGCTCCACCAGCCTGTCGCCGCGCGCGGCGCTCATTCCTCGAACGCCCCCTTCAGCATCTCGAGCGCCTCGCGGTAGCCGTCCACGCCCTTTCCCTGCACGTGGCCGATGCAGACGTCGCGGATCACCGACACGCGCCGCCAGTCCTCGCGCGATTCGACCTCCGAGATGTGCACCTCCACGGCGGGCAGGCCGGTGAGCTCGATCGCGTCACGGATCGCGTAGGAGTAGTGGGTCCAGGCGCCGGGGTTCAGGACGAGGCCGTCCGCCGTGTCGCGCGCGTTGTGCAGGCTCTCGCAGAACTGCCCCTCGTGGTTGGTCTGGGAGAAGCTCGCCTCGAGACCGAGGTCCTCGGCAAAGCGCTTCACCTTCACCTCGAGCTCGGTGAGCGAGAAGCCGCCGTAGACGGAGGCGTCGCGCACCTCGAGCACGTCGAGGTTCACGCCGTGCATGATCTCCACGCGGGTCTTCACGCGGCCAGCTCCTCCACGGCGGCGCGGAGCGCGGCGTCGTCCACGTCGTGGCCGGGAGTCACCTCGCCGGGCGCCTCCACCAGCACGAAGGGCACGCGATCGCTCACCCGCTTCTTGTCGCGCTGGACGAGGGCGACGACCTCGTCGGCGGACGCTCCGTCGAAGCGCTGCGGCAGGCCGCGCGCCCCCAGCAGCTCCGCCACCTCGGCCCGCAGCGCGTCGCGGTCCGACAGCCGCAGCGCCGCCAGGAGGCCCAGGCCGATCGCCTCGCCGTGGCGGTAGCGCCGGTAGCCGGTGGCCGCCTCGATCGCGTGTCCGACGGTATGTCCCAGGTTCAGCACCTGGCGGCGGCCCGAGTCGCGCTCGTCCTCGGCCACGATGCGCAGCTTGGTGCGCAGGCAGCCGAGGATCGCGTCGTCGCCCGGCTCGCCGCCCGCGCGCACGTGCGCCCAGAGGCGGCCGCCCGCGATCAGCGCGGTCTTCACCACCTCGGCGTAGCCGGCGGCGGCCTCCTCGGCGGGCAGCGTGTGAAGCGTGTCCGGGTCGACGATCACGGCCGACGGCTGGTGGTACGCGCCCACGTAGTTCTTCGCCTCCGGCAGATCGACGCCGGTCTTGCCGCCGAACGCCGAGTCCACCTGGGCCACGAGCGTGGTCGGCACCTGGGCGTGGCGCATGCCGCGCTGGTACACGGCCGCGCAGAAGCCGGACAGGTCGCCCACCACGCCGCCGCCCACTGCCACCACCAGGTCGCCGCGCGTCGCGCCCGCTCGCGCCAGCTCGCGCAGCACCTGCTCGGCGCGCGCCAGCGTCTTCTCGGACTCGCCCGCGGGGATCTCTATCGTCGCCTCGCCGGACACTCGGTGGTGCGCCGCCACGTTCGCGTCGGTCACCACGAAGCGGCGCGCCTCGGCGGGGTGGAAGAAGCCGGCGGACACGAGGCCGCGGCCGAAGAACACCGGGTACTCGCCCGAGGCGGCCGACGCCCACACCAGGCGCGCGCCGGGGGGCGAGCCGCGCAGCGCGGTGACGGCATTCAGCGCTCGGCGGGGCAGGTTGCGGTCGCCGGACGGCAACGTGGCGTCGGCGCTCGCGTCGTAGATCGCGGCGCGGTCCGCATGGAGCTGGTCGAAGCGCACGCGGTCGCGTGCCAAAGGCCGGGCTCGGTTCGACGCGCGCCGCCAGGCCTCCTCCGGCTCCACCTCCAGGTGTACGACGAGGTGCCGGCGCAGCGCCTCGCGCACGCGCTCAGACCCGAGCGAGCCACCGCCGAGCGCCACCACGCGGTCCTGGCCGGTCTCGAGCAGCCCCAGCACCACCTCCTCCTCGCGCGCGCGGAACGCGGCCTCGCCCTCCCGGTCGAAGAACGCCTCGATCGGCTCACCGAGCTCGCGCTCCAGCTCGCGGTCGGAGTCCACCGCCTCCACGCCGAGCTCGGCCGCGAGCATCCGGCTGGTGGTGGACTTGCCGGCGCCCATGAAGCCCACCAGCACGATCGCGCGGCGGTCTCCCGCGGAGGGCGCGGCGGCGTGGGTCTCCGCGTGGCCTATCGCTTCCACCCGATCCTCGACTTGTAGGCGGCGAGCGCGGCGAGCGTGTCGTCGATGTGGTCGCCGCCCAGCTTGTCGCGGTAGGCGTCGGCCAGCACGAGCGCGACCATCGCCTCCCCCACCACTCCCGCGGCGGGCACCGTGCAGGAGTCGGTGCGCTCGCGCAGCGCGGCAGCGGGGGCGTGCGTCTCGGTGTCGACCGAGCGCAGCGGCTTGGTCAGCGTGGGCAGCGGCTTCATCGCGCCCCGCACGACCAGCGGCTCGCCGGTGGTCATGCCGCCCTCGAGCCCGCCGGCCCGGTTGGTCTCGCGGAAGTAGCCCTGCTCCTCCGACCAGAAGATCTCGTCGTGCGCCTGCGAGCCGACCTTGCCGGCCACCTCGAAGCCGTTGCCGATCGACACGCCCTTCATCGCCTGGATGGACATGATCGCCTGGCCGAGGCGGCCGTCGAGCTTCGTGTCCCAGGACACGTGCGAGCCGATACCCGGCACGAGGCCGAACGCGCGCACCTCGAACACGCCGCCGAGGGATTCGTTGGCCTTCCGGGCGGAGTCGATCTCGGCGACCATCGCGCCGGTCGCGTCCGCATCGAGGCAGCGCACCGGCGAATCGTCCACTGAGTCGAAGTCGCTCGGCGTCAGGTCGTCGGGCTCGGGCCCGCGGACGCTGCCGATCTGGATCACATGGCTGCGAACCTCCACGCCCAGGGCGCGCAGGTACACCTTGGCGAGCGCGCCGCAGGCCACCCGCGCGGCCGTCTCGCGCGCGCTCGCGCGCTCGAGCACGTTGCGCACGTCCGTGAAGCCGTACTTCTGGATGCCGGACAGGTCGGCGTGCCCCGGGCGCGGCAGGTGGACCTCGTCCACGCTCGCCTCCACCGGCCACGGGTTCATCCGCTCCTCCCAGTTGGCGAAGTCGCGGTTCTCGATCCACATCGCCACCGGGCTGCCCAGAGTCCGGCCGTGGCGGAGGCCCGCCGTGACCCGCGCGCGGTCCTTCTCGATCTTCATCCGCCCGCCGCGGCCATGCCCGAGCTGGCGCCGCGCGAGGTCGCGGTCGATGTCGTCCGGAGACAGGGTCAGGCCGGCTGGAAGTCCCTCAACCACCGCCGTCAGGCCGGGGCCATGCGACTCGCCGGCGGTTGTGAACCGCAGCGCCATGTAGGGCCCGAACCCTACTGGGGCGACCTGGATGTGATTTCCCCCGACGTGTCTGCGATTTCCCAGCACATAGCTGGGAAAGTGCAGACAGGTGGAAGGCGGAGCGTTCGGCGGACGGCGCTAGCCGTCGACCTCGTCCGGCAGCAGCGGCAGCTTGAACAGCAGGTGGAACGGGGTGCCGGGCTTGTTGCGCAGGCGCTTCGCCTCGGCGGCGGCACGCTTGGAGTCCTTCGCCGACGCGGACGCCGCCTCGAGCTCGCTGACCGGCACCTTCTTGATGTCGAGCAGCTTCAGCGTGTACTCGATGCCGGTGCCGTCCGCGTTCTGCGCGAGCAGGTCCTCGGTGTCGCTGTTCTTGTCGAGCTTCAGGTAGAGGAAGGAGCAGACGTCGGCGCTCGGCTTGCAGTCGCCCTCGCCGCTCGCCTTGAGGCTGGTGTCGGTGAGGAAGACCGCGGTGTCGCCGGCCGTGTTCACGCCCATGAAGACGAGAAGCGGGTGGTTGGCGTTCGGCAGGACGTCCAGCTTCTCGACCTGGTGGTAGGTCTTCGTATGGTCGCGCTCGCCGAACTTGACGCTGACGACGTAGGCGAAGGGGCCCTTCGGCGTCGTGGTGCCGCCGTTCGAGCCGCCGCCGGTGCCACCAGCACCGCCGCCGCCGCTCGTGTCGCCGCCGCTGCCGCTGCCGCTGCCGCTGCCGCTGCCACCGGTAGCGCCGCTCGCGCCGGTCGTGCCGGCGCTCGCCGCCTTGGTGGCCGGGAGGTGCGGCTTGAACGGGTCCTTCGACGAGAACGCCTGCAGCTTCGAGGCGCTGCTGTCGCTGGCCGCGACCACCAGCGGCTTGGTGTCCGCCGTGGAGGACGAGGCCGCCGAGCCCGTCGCCGGGGCCGGCTGCGCCGGGTGCGAAGACTTCTTCATGAACACCGGCACGGCGATCAGGGCGCCCACGAGGAGCAGCGCCACCGGGAGCAGGTGCTTGCGGCGCAGGTCGTGCCAGAGGTCGAGCAGGAACTTGTTCATTGCGTGTTCCCCGGGGAGCTGGAGCTGGAAGTGGAGCCGCCGCTGCTGGGCGTGGGCGTCGAGCTGACGGCCGAGATCGCTGCGGCCTGCTGGCCCGCGGCGCCCGTGGAGGCGGCGGCAGCGGTCACGGCGTCGTTCTTGGGCGTCAGGTAGACGGTCGCGCTCACATCGGCCTCGAGCGAGGGGAAGTCGCTGGACGTGAACTTCAGGCTGTCGATCGTGATCAGGCGGCCCTGGACGCTGATCCTGTTGTTGGCCACGTGCACGAAGCGCTTGAGGTGGTGGAAGAAGTCCGCCAGGTCACTGAAGTTGCCGCCGAACTTGAAGCTCAGGGGCACCTCGTCGAGCGTGGGAGCGTTCGAGGTGGGAGTGGTGGCGGAGACCGCGCCGCTTGCGCCGGTCGCGCCGGTGGTGCCCACCGCGTTGGAGGCCGCCGACGACTGCGCCGCCGAGCTGGTCTCGGCCGCGTTGGCCGCCCTGGCCTGCTGCACGGCCGCACCGAAGGCGGTCGCCGCACCGGAGCCGGTGCTGTTCGGCAGCGTGCTGGACATGATCGGAGCCGCCGCGGCACGCGCGCCCGCGGTGATCGCGCCGAACTGGATGCCGGTGCCCTTCGCGGCCGCGTTGAGCTGGACGAGCAGGCTCGGCATGTCGACCTTGGTCGGCAGCGCCTTGCCCAGGCGCACCATCTCCTCGTACTGGCCGGCGTACCTGGCCTTGGCCGCTTGAAGCTGGTTGGCCTGCGAGACGGCGGCGTCGCGCGCCTCCTGGGCCTGCGTCACCTGGTCCGAGAGCTTCGTGGCCTCCTGGCGCTTCGGCTTGAGCAGCAGGAACCAGAAGGCACCCACCAGCACGACCGGCAGCAGGAGGAAGACGATCTTCCTATCGCGATCGGTGAGGCTCACGATCCGCCTCCGAGGCGCTTCGGCACCTTCGTGCCGTAGTCGCCCGCCGCGTTGACCTTGCCGGCGTCGAGGTTCACGAGGATGTCGAACGCGTAGTTGTTGCCGCAGCCGCCGCTGGCGCTGCCATCGCCGCCGCTGCCGGCGGCCGTGCCGATCGGCTTGGCCGAAGAGTTCAGGTTCACGTCGTCAGAGCCGTGGATGGCGCGCAGGCGCACGAGCGTCGCCGCGACCGCGTCCTGGGTCTTGGCGCAGCCGTTGAGGTGAACGGTCGGGGCGCCGGCGCCGGTCGCGGTGCCGGGAGTGGCGGGCGTGCTGGTCGAGGTTCCGGTGCCGGCCTCGGCGTCCAGCGCGTCCAGCCATACGCCGCTCGGGAGCACCAGGGCGGTCTCGCGCATGAGGCGCTCGTAGTCGATGCGACCGACCGCCAGCTGCGCGACCGTGGCGATGCGCGTCGAGGCGATCTGGCTGTAGGTGCCGTAGGCCTGGAGGCTGGCGGCCTTCTGCTGGGCCTGGGCCTGCTCGGTCTGGGCGGTCTGGATCTGGTCCTTGCGCGTGGTGATCGTGTTCGCGCTCGAGACGTAGACCACGGCGGCCACCACGAGCAGCGCGAGCGCGCCGAGCAGCGCGTAGCTGCTGGTCGACCTGCCGCCCGACGCGACGTACGGGCGGGCGCTCTGCGGAAGCAGATTGACGGGCTTCACGAGGACGCCCCCAGTGCGAGGCCGGCTGCCACCGTGTGGCGGTGCGGATCCTCGTCGTCGAACGCGCCGCCGGTCTCGAGTCCGCCGAGCGGGTCGGCGACGGCGACCGGAAGATGAAGCAGGGCGCCCAGATCCTCAGCCAGGCCCTCGAGCGTCGAGCCCGGGCCGGAGAGGTGGATCTCGCCAACCGGACGGGCGTCCGGCTGGGCCATGTAGAAGTCGATGGAGAGGCGGATCTCCTCGGCGAGCGCCGGGGCCACCAGCTCGCCCTCCTCGCGCCAGTCGGTGGAGAGCGGGCGCGTGAAGAGGCACTCGTTGCCCACGGCCACGGCGAGGTTGGTCACGCCGCCGAGGTGGCAGTAGACGCAGGCGTTCTGGCCCGTCGCGAGAGCGCCGGGCACGACCGGCTCGGCCTCGTCCGGCTTGGCCAGCGCGCGCACCAGCGCGAAAGCGTTCAGGTCGATGCCCTCGGGCTTGAGGCCGGCGCTGCGGACGCTGTCCACGAAGCGCTCGATCATCGCCTTGCGGGCTGCGACCACGACCACGCGGAGGCGCCTGCTGCCCTCGAGGCTCTCGCGCTCGCCGACCACCTGGTAGTCGAGCACGGCCTCGTCGAGTGGCATCGCGATCGCCTCGGCGGCCTGGAAGCGCACCGCGGCGGACAGCTCCTCCGCCTTCTCGATGAACGGAAGGTCGAGGTGGCGCACGACGATCTGCTGGTTCGAGACACCAAGCCGCACGCGCGTGGGAAGTCCGGTCTCCTTGAAGAAGCCCTTCAGGCTCGAGGCGAGCCCCTCGACGTCGGTCACCTCGCCGTCGGTGATGAGGCCCGAAGGAAGATCGAGGCTCTCGGCACGCGAGATGCGCCCCGACGAGGCCTGGACGGCAGCGACGAAGGCGCCGTCGAGATCGAGGCCAACGGACCCGCGAGGGTTCTTTCTGGAGAGGGTGAGGGCCATGGGAGGAGCCTGCCTTGTCCGTATCGGACGATCCGGACCGAGGCTTTAGAGCCGGTCGAGGTAGAAATCGATGAGCTGCTGACCGGCCAGCATCGCCACCAGGCCGCCCAGCGCCAGGAACGGCGCAAACGGGACGCCCAGCTTGCGCGAGCGCGCGCCGTACCTGGCCACCAGCCCGAGGCCGACGACCGTGCCGGCGACGAAGGCGACCAGCAGCGCGGGGATCACGAGCTTGCCCAGGTAGAGGCCCATGACGCCCGCCAGCTTCACGTCGCCCATGCCCATCCCCTTCGGATGGATGAGAGCGGCGAGAAGGAAGAAGACGAACGCCCCGGCGCCGGCGATCAGGAGCTCGGGCGCCATGTGGGTCCTGAATGCGACCGCGGTCACGAGGCCCCACACCGCCGCCGGCAGCATGATCTTGTTGGGCACGATCTTGTGCTGCAGGTCGATGAACGCGACGGCGATCAGCATCGCCGTGAACGGGATCAGCGCCAGCAGCTCGAGATGGAAGCCGCGAACCAGCACCACCGACACGAACGCGACGGCCGTGAGCAGCTCGACGGCCGGGTAGCGCGCCGGTATCGACTCGCCGCAGTGCCGGCAGCGGCCTCGCAGCGCGAGCCACGAGAGCACCGGCACGTTGTCGCGCGGCGCCACCGGCGTGTCGCACTTCGTACAGCGCGAGCGCGGCTTGACCAGCGACTCCCCCAGCGGCAGCCGGTAGACCACCACGTTGAGGAAGCTGCCGATCAGGGCGCCAGAGATACCTGCGAAAGCCGTTTCCATCGCTTACTGGCTCTTTCGGCGCTGCGGGCGCCGGGCTTGAGCGGGGCGGGTGCGAACACCCGCCCCGTTCAATGCGCGCGAGGCTACTCCTGCGTTACCAGGTGCCGCCCGAGCAGCTGCCGCCCGCGCAGGTGCGCGTCACGTTGCCGCTCGCGTCCTTCGCGATCGTGAAGTCGCCGCCCGACTTCGAGTGGCCCACGATCGTGTAGGTGCTCGAGGTCGCAGCGGTGACCTCGACCTGGCCCTGGGCGGTGCCCAGGCTCAGGCCCGTATTGGTCGATAGACAGCTGCCGCCGTTGCCCGAGCCGCTGTAGGTGTTGTTGTCCGTGTAGCAGGACTCCAACTGTGAGACGAGGTTACGAGCGTCTGACTTCGCGCTCGAATCCTGAGCCTTCGAGCGCTGGCCGAGGAAGTTCGGCAGAGCGATCGCGGCGAGGACGCCGATGATCAGGATGACGACGAGGAGCTCGATCAGGGTGAAGCCGGACTCCTCTGACTGAATGCGCTCTCGGAGAGCTCGCAGCATCAGTCGGTTCTCCAATCCGGAGGGTTATCTGGGTTTTGGCACCAGAGGCCCCCGGCTAGCCATGGTTGGCAGCTCGGCCGACTCCCATCCGAGGAGCCCCGGAGCTTTGCGTCCCCACCTCACGGCGGGTTTGCCCTTTCACCGTGGCCCTGGTTAAGGCAAAAAACGGCATAAGCGGGGGAAACCTTTACAGCGGTCTCCGAAAAGTGGACGGGCGGGCCCAAGGGCCCGCCCGATCCGGTGCTGCTTGCCTAGTCGCCTGAATTACCAGGTGCCGCCCGAGCAGGAGCCGCCCGCGCAGGTGCGCGTGACGTCGCCGCTCGCGGCCTTGCTGATCGTGAAGTTGCCGCCCGACTTCGAGTGGCCCACGACCGTGTAGGTGTTGGACGTCGCAGCGGTGACCTCGACCTGGCCCTGGGCGGTGCCGATGCTCAGGCCGGTGTTGCCGGACAGACAGCTGCCGCCGTTGCCCGAACCGCTGTAGGTGTTGTTGTCCGTGTAGCAGGACTCCAACTGTGAGACGAGGTTTCGAGCGTCCGACTTGGCGCTCGAGTCCTGAGCCTTCGAGCGCTGGCCGAGGAAGTTCGGCAGAGCGATCGCGGCCAGGATGCCGATGATCAGGATGACGACGAGGAGCTCGATCAGGGTGAAGCCGCTCTCCTCGGACTGA
>DATNBJ010000070.1:0-12152 GCA_035572055.1 Thermoleophilaceae bacterium
TTCATCGACGGCGAGCGGGCGGCCCTGCCGTGAGGATCCTCTGGGTGAAGTCGGGCGGCCTCTGGCCGCTCACGAGTGGCGGGCGCATCCGCAGCTTCCACACGATCGCGGCGCTCGCGCGTCTCCACGAGGTCACCGTGCTCACGAGCCACGGCGACGACGGCGCCGCCGGCGAGCTGCGGCGCGGGCTCGCCGGTTGCGAGGAGGTCGTCTCGCTCCGTCACGCGCCCGGGAAGCGCGGCAGCGCGGAGTTCGCGACCGGCGTCGTGCGCTCGTGGGCGTCGCGGCTGCCGGTCGATCTCTGGCGCTGGCGGACCGAGGCGCTCCGGCGGGAGGTGGCGGAGCGGCTCGCCGGCGGTGGCTACGACCTGGTCGTCGCGGACTTCCTCACCGCCGTCCCCAACCTGCCCGCGCCGTGCCCGCTGCCCGTGCTGCTGTTCGAGCACAACGTCGAGTACCTGATCTGGCGCCGACTGGCCTCGACGGCGCCGGTGTGGCAGCGGCCGCTCATCGAGCTCGAGTGGCGCAAGATGCGGCGCTTCGAGGGGCGTGCGTGCGCGGCAGCGGACCTGACCGTGGCGGTGTCGGAGGCCGACGCCGAGCTGCTGGCCGGCCTCGCGCCCGGGGCCAGGGTGCGCCCGGTGCCGACCGGGGTCGACACGGACTACTTCGCTCCGAACGGCCGGGTCGAGGCGGACGGCCGGCTCGTGTTCGTGGGCTCGATGGACTGGTACCCGAACGAGGACGCCACGCTCCACCTGATCGACTCGATCCTGCCGCTCGTCCGCCGCGAGCTGCCGCGCGCGGGGCTCACGGTGGTGGGCCGCAATCCCTCGCCGAGGCTGCGCGCCGCCGCCGAGGCCGCCGGCGTGACCGTGACCGGCATGGTGCCCGACGTGCGCCCGCACGTGGCCGAGGGCGCCGTCGTGGTGGTGCCGCTGCGCGTGGGCGGAGGCACGAGGCTGAAGATCTTCGAGGCGCTGGCGATGGGCAAGGCGGTCGTGTCGACGGCGATCGGGGCCGAGGGGCTCCCGCTCGTCCCGGGCGAGCATTTCGTGGAGGCCGACGAGCCCGCGGAGTTTGCCGCCGCCGTGGTGGCTCTGCTCCGAGACGAGGCGCGGCGGCGAGCGCTCGGCGCCGCGGGACGCGAGCTGGTGGTCGAGCGCTACTCGTGGGAGCAGGCCGGCCGCGAGTTCGCCCGGCTCTGCGAGGAGGCGGCCGCGTGAGCGCGTCGCCCGGCAAGATCCGCTCGCTCCAGGCGCTGCGCGGCGTGGCCGTGCTGATGGTCGTACTGACGCACATCGCGGCGCCCTTCGGGACCGAGACGCACTACCTGCACGGGCAGCGGATCGTGGGCTGGCTCCAGTACCCGACCCAGGGGGGCGTCGACCTGTTCTTCGTGATCAGCGGCGTGATCATCACGGTCACGACCTGGCGGACGTTCGGCGCCCCCGGCTCGGTCCGTCGCTTCGCCTACCGCCGCGTGACCCGCATCTACCCGCTCTACCTGCTCGTCACCGCGGCGGTGCTCATCGTCTGGCTGCACCGGCACGACCTCGTCAACTCGCACAGCCCCTACCCGACGCGCGTGCTCCAATCGTTCCTGATCCTGCCGCAGCGGGGCGACCCGCTCGTGGCCACCGGCTGGACCCTCGTCTACGAGCTCTACTTCTACCTCGTGTTCGGGCTGGCGCTGCTGTTGCCGCGCCGGCGGCTCGGCTGGGTGATGGCCGCATGGCTGGCGATCGCCGCGCTGGTCCACTTCGCGTTCACGCCGACGTCGAACGCCTGGCTGGCGATGCTGGGGAACCTCGTGGTGATCGAGTTCGTGTTCGGCGTCGCGATCGGCTGGCTCGTGATGCGCGGCGTGATGGTCGCCCCGCGCGCGCTCGCCGCGATCGGCGTCGCGGGAGTGGCCGGCGGTGTCGCCGCGCTGGCCGCGCGCGGATCCGCGGCCTTCCCGTCGATCTGGTTCGAGGTGTTCGTCACGGGCCTGGCGATGACCGCGATCGTGTACGCGGCGATCGGGCTCGAGGTGCGGTTCGGCGCCCGCTCGCCGCGCTCGCTGGTCTTCGTCGGCGACGCGTCCTACTCGGTCTACCTGATCCACGTGGCGGTGCTCGGACTGATCGGCCTTGGGCTGGAGCACGTCGTGGGCCGCTCGCTGCCGGTCCACGCGCTCGCGCTGGTCGTGCTGGCGGCCGCGGGGGTGGCGGCCGGGCTGCTGCTCTACCGGCTCGTGGAGGAACCGCTGCTGCGCGCCTTCCACACGCGCCTGTTCAACACACCGCTGGCCGCGCCGCGCGAACCGCAGCCCCAGGCGCAGGGCTGGCGCCCCGACCCCGAAGCGGCTATATAACCAAAGTGAGGTATCGGCCTCGCCTGCCGGGAGCTCGTCGTACGGCGGGCTCTTCTCTTTCCGCCGTCGCCGAGGCGGAGCCGGTCGTCGATGCGCCCGAGCGCGAGGTTGTGCTCGACCGCGCGGCGCTCGTGCTATGGGACGCGCCGCTCCATCGCGCCCGGAGCTGGCCCGTCACCAGGCTTGCAAGCTGGTCGCTGACGCTCGCCCTGGCCCTGAGCGTGCTCGTCCCCGCCGCGGCGGGCCGGCCGGACTCGTCCGGGTGGCTGCTGCTGCTGGCGCCGACGATCGCGATCACGATCGTGGTGCGCGCGCTCTTCGAGGTGCTGGGCACCGGCCGGGAGCCGCACGGGATTCCACGCCGGGTCGGCGTGGCGCTCGTGCCGGCGCTCGCGGCCACCGCTCTCGGCGCCGCCGCCTGCCGGCTCGTCGGGGTGGACTGGCTGGCCGCGGCGGCCGCGCTGACCCTCGTCATGGCGGCCGTGACGCTCACAGCGGCCGGCGTGCTGAGGCAGCTCGAGATCGACTTCCGCGCGCGCATGCGGCGCGTGTACTTCGTCGGCTCGCCGGCCTGGCTGCGCGACATCGGCGGCGAGCTGGCCCGGCATGGCGACCGCCAGCTCGTGGGCTACGAGTCGCTTGGCGAGCAGGCCGGACCGGTCGACGTCGACCGCGTGGTGAGGGACGTGCTCCGCGCCCAGACGACGGTGCTGGTGGTGGACATCGACGCCGCCGGCTTTCCCGCCGTCGTCGAGCTGGCGGAGAGCCTCGGCGGCACGGGGATCGAGGTCGAGGACCTCGTGTCCTATTACGAGCAGGAGTTCAAGAAGATCCCGCTGAGCGAGCTGGCGTCGGACTGGCTGCGCTTCGAGGAGCCTCCCGCGCGCAGCGGCCTGCCTCGCTCGCGCGTCTACCGGGGGTTCGAGCTCGCGCTTTCGGGGGTGGTGCTCCTGGTGTGCCTGCCGGCGCTGCTCGCGCTCGGCCTGGCGATCCGGCTCACGAGCCGCGGGCCGGTCCTCTACCGCCAGCGGCGCGTGGGCCGCGACGGGCGGCCCTTCACGCTCCTGAAGCTGCGGACCATGACCGCGAGCTCCGAGCGCACCGCATCATGGGCCCCGTCGCAGGCCCACCGCGTGACCTGGCTCGGCGGCCCGCTGCGCCGCTTCCGGATCGACGAGCTGCCACAGCTCTGGAACGTGCTCCGCGGCGACCTGGCGCTGGTCGGCCCGCGCCCCGAGCAGATCCCCATGGTCGAGATGCTCGAGCGGCGCCTGCCGCACTACGACGTGCGCCACTGCATCCGCCCGGGGATCACGGGCTGGGCCCAGGTGAACGTCGCCTACGGCGGCTCCGTCGAGGGGGCGCTCGCGAAGCTCCAGGCCGACCTCTACTACGTGAAGAACGCGAGCCTGCGGCTCGATGCCCTGATCGTCTGGCTCACGGTCAAGGCCGTTCTGGCCGGCCGGGGTCGCTGAGGCCCTCCAGGCAGCCGGCGAGGAAGCCGGCGCCCCAGGACAGGTGCATGGTGGCGTAGACCGCCGGCAGCGCGAGGGCGTCGGCCAGCGGCGCGTCCCGCCCAACCCGGACGCTCTCGAGCGCGAGCGCGGACAGGTAGAGCGCGAGCGCTCGCCGCGCGCCGCGGGCGACCGTGGGGCGCCCGAGCACGGAGAGGACGATGGCCAGCACGATGGCCGGCGGCAGAGCATGTGACGGCCGGAGCACCTCGGGATGGCGGCGCGCGATCCAGGCGCGCCGGTGGGCGTAGCGCCCGTACTGGAGCGCGAGGCCCCCAAGCGTGTCGCGCGGCTGGTAGATGGCCGCCATCTCCGGCACGCAGACGATCCGGCCGCCGGCGCGGCGGACGCGGGCCGCCAGCTCGGTGTCCTCGGCGAAGCTGGCGAGCTCGTTCCAGCCGCCGTGCGACTCGAGCAGCTCCCGCCGCCACATCCCGCAGTAGCCGCTGTCGATCTCGACCTCCCCGGCGGGCAGATGGCGGAACTGCGCCTCGCCGCGGCCGAGCCGCGAGCGCAGCGCGAGCGCGACCCGGCGGGACCACGGACCCTCACCCACGGCGATCTGAGGTCCGCTGACCGACGCCACATCGCCGGCCGCGAGCCGCCGTGCGCCCAGCTCGAGGTAACGCGGCGGGAACAGCGCGTGCGCGTCCATGCGGGCGATCAGCTCTCCACGCGATTCGCGCAGGCCGAGGTTGAGCCGGGCCGGCACGGTTGTGTCCGGATCGTCGATCACCCGGAAGCGCTCGTCGCCCGCCACCACCGGATCGAGCAGTGCGCGGGTGGCGTCCGTCGAGCCCCCGTCGATCAGGAGGAACTCCATGCCGCCGGCATAGGTCTGGGCGCGCATCGCCGCCACGGCCTCGGCGATGTGCCGCTCCTCGTTCAGGAACGGCACCAGCACGCTGATCACCGGGACGCCTCCGCGAGCAGCGCGTCGCTCAGGTCGAAGTCGCCGAGCTGGCGCTCGGGCATGTCGCCCTCCTCGATCCGGCGAATCAGCTCGGGCAGGGCGTCGTAGAACTCGCGCGAGCGCTGGGGCGGGTGGAGCGACCACATGCCGGGCGCCGCGCCGAGGAAGTCGACCCGCGAGAGTCCCGCGCGGGTCATCGCCCGCGACAGCGCCGCCTCGGCCGGGGCGCGCCAGGCGCGGCGCTTCCAGATCGCGCCCTTCGCAAGGGCCGCGAGCGCGGCGCGCGGACCCGGCCGCTCGGGTCGCAGCGTCGGGAGCCGCGAGCGGTCCAGCAGGAAGTCGCGCGTGCTCATGTGCGTGAACCGCAGCGCCGGCCCCGCGAGGCCGGGACTCTCGAATGGCTCCGCGCGGTGCACGCGCGCCACATGACGTGGGAACGGGCGGCCGCTCGGCGGTCCGGGCAGCGGGCTGACGCTCAGCACGTCGGGCCGGGAGGCGAACAGCCGCTGGGCCTCCTCGACCCACGACCGGCTCCCACCGCCGAACATCATGTCCGAGTCGAGGTGCAGGACGAAGCGGTGGCGCGCCGCGTGGAGGCCGAACAAATACGAGTAGACCGCCTTGCCGAAGCAGTCCTTGGCCGGCGCCCGCGTGCCACCCAGGAGCTCCTCGGCCACCGCGCCGGCCGCCTCGTCGCCGTAATCGACGTGCTCGACTCGCGCGTGCGCGTGCTGGGAGCAGAGTCGCTCGAGCAGATCTTCGAGCTCGGGCTGCCGCCCGTCGAGCACGAACAGCACCTCGTCGACCTGGGAGCCCCACTGGCGAAGCTGGTGGGGGAGGGTCCAGCGCGCGTGCGGCAGATCAGCGGGCGCCACGCTGATCTGGAGGCTGACCGGCGACGGGCTCACTTGACGAAGAGATAGGAGGAGCCCTCGACGAACACACCGGCCAGGTGGCGCATCGGGGCGCCTGCGCGGGCCACTCGGCAAGCGCGGCCCCGCCAAGCGCCCATCTCCTCGACGACGTGCAGGTCCCAGCGGTCGAGCATTCGCGAGAAGCCGTTTGCCCGAGCCAACCGCTCCGCCTTGCGTGGCGAGAACCAGTGGTAGGCCGGAGTCGTGGTGTGGGCGATCAGCTCGGGCCGTTTGCGCAGGGCCCAGTCCATGATCCGCCTCTTCGCGGCATCGGGATACCAGGGAAATGCGGGGAAGCCGCGGATCTCGCTCTGCCGCGGGCAGAGCACGCTCGTGGTGGCGAAGTAGAAGCCGCCGCCTGGCTTGAGCACGCGGTGCGCCTCCCGCGCCGCCTCTTCCGGAGAGTCGACGTGCTCCATCACCGACATGGAGATGACCAGGTCGAACGAGGCGTCCGGAAACGGCAGGTCCTCCGCCCGCCCGTCCTCGATGTTCGCGCCGCGCACCTCGCTGCGGGGCTCGACTCCGACCGCGGCGAAGCCGGCGTCTCTCAGGGCCTCGACGTACGCGCCGTCGGCCGTGCCGACGTCGAGCAGGGAGCTCCGCTCGTCCAGCGGGATGTGCCGGGCGAGACGGTGGAGCAGAAGTGCGGCGTGTTCACGAGCCTCGGCGGCCCGGGGAGTTGACGAAGTCAAGCTCCTCAAGCATTAACACGAACGCGGCTGCGCTAGTGCGAAATCGCGGGCACCGCGAGCCGCTGCGCCGGGACGATGCCGCGGCCGCGGTCCTTGCGCTTGCGGGCGGCCTTGCGCTCGGCCTCGAGCTCGCGCAGGTAGGGATAGAAGTCCACCTGGATCGTGTGCCGCGTGGACTTCACGTAGCGCTTCTGCAGCGCCTCGCGCCGCTTGCCGATCTCCCGCCACATCTCCTCGCGGGTCGGGAGCGCGCCCTCGCCCTCGAGCAGGTCGGCGACCCATTCGGACTGCGCCTCGGCCAGCGGCATCATCGCCCCCAGCGGCTGCAGCAGCGCGATGAAGAAGAGGCCGTCGTGCTCGGGCGGCACCACCATCCGGTAGAGCGGCAGCTCGTTGTCCTTCACGTCGAGCACGTCCGTGGGGATGAACGGGAAGCTGATCCTGTAGCCCGTGCAGTAGACGATCGTGTCGATCGGCTCCGCGCTGCCGTCGGCGAAGCGCACCTCGTGGCCCTCCAGGCTCTCGATCGCCGGCTTCGGCTTCACGCGGCCGTGGCCGATCGCCGGCAGCAGCTCGCTCGACAAGGTGGGATGGGCCTCCCCCAGGCGGTGGTCCGGCTTGGGCAGCCCGTAGTCCTCCATGTTGCCCTGGGCCTGCTTCAGGAGGCGCATGAGCATGATCCGCGTGACCCAGAACGGCAGCCGGCTCGATGCGGGCGTGACCAGCTCGTCGACCGGCACTCCCTTCAGGTACTTGGGGATCACGTGGGCGCCGCGGCGCGTCGAGAGGTAGACCCGCCGCGCCACCCGCGAGGTGTCGCAGGCGATGTCGACCGCCGAGTTGCCGAAGCCGACGACCAGCACGTTCTTCCCCTCGAAGCCCTCGTTCGTCCGGTAGTGGTGCGAGTGGCTCACCTCGCCGGCGAACTCGCCCGGATACTCCGGCCACTTGGGATCCCAGTGGTGGCCGTTGGCCACCATCACGGCGCGGTAGCGGTGGGTCTGGCCGCGGTCGGTGGTCACGTCCCAGCCGCCGCCCTCGGCGGGCTTCACCTCGGTGACCTCCGTGCGGAAGCGGATGTGCTCGCGGAGGCCGAAGTGGTCCACGTAGTCGTCGAAGTAGTCGGCGAGCTGCGAGTGGTGCGGGTAGTCCGGATAGTCGTCCGGCATCGCGTAGGCCCTGTACTCCATGACCTTCCGCGAGGTGTTGATGTAGAGGGAGCTGTAGGCGGACGACAGGCCGCTGTCGTTCTGGTAGCGCCACAGGCCGCCCACGCCCGAGCCCTTCTCGAAGCAGTCGAACGACATTCCCCTGGCCTTCAGGACCTGGCAGGACGCGATGCCGGAGGAGCCGGCGCCGACGATGCAGACGTCGCTCACGGACGGGTTTCTAACAGGATGGTGACGGGGGCGTCACCAGCTACTGCCGGGTGAAGGCGCGGTCGCGCTTGTCGAAGTACCCGTAGTAGCCGTAGGACACCTCGGCGCCGCGCGCGCCGTTCACCACCACGCCCAGCGTCGACGCGCCGAGGTGGTCGAGCTGGTCGCGCAGCCGCGCGACCGCGTGGCGCGTGGTCTTGCCCAGGCGGCCCACGACGATGACACCGCTCACCTGCCTGATCAGCGGGATCGCGTCGGACACCGCCGCCAGCGGCGGCGTGTCGATGACGACGAAGTCGTACTCGCGCTGCACCTCGTCGAGCAGCCGCTCCATTCGCGCGGACTCGAGCAGGTCGACGGGATTCGGCGGTATCTGGCCGGCGGTGACCACCTCCATCGTGCGGTCCACGCCGTCGCCGTTCATCGCCTCCATGACCACGACCTGCTCGGCCACGTCGTCGAACTCCGCGTGTCCAGCCAGCAGCTCGCTGAGGCCCGCCTCGGGGATCCGCGGCATCCTGGAGGCCAGCATCGGATGCCGCAGGTCCGCCTCGATCAGCAGCACCCGCGAGCCCACGCCCGCGGCGGCCGCGGCGAGGTTCCAGGCGATGGTGGTCTTGCCGTCGCCGGGGGACGGCGACGTGACCACGACGGAGCGCACGCTGGCGTCGGCCTCGAAGTAGTGCAGGCTCGCCCGCAGCATCCGGAACGCCTCGGCGTCCAGCGGGCTGATCGACCGGGCCGCCTTCGACTTGGCGATCGAGCGGCTGTCGGGGATCGTGCCGAGCACCGGGCGTCCGAAGATCTCCACCAGCTCCTCGGGCTCGCGGATGCGGCGGTCGAGCCGCTCGACCACGAAGGCCGCCCCGACGCCCACGAGCAGGCCGAGCAGGGCGCCGAGGACGCCGTTGCGTACCGGCTTGGGCGACGTCGGCGAGGTGGGCACGTCCGCCGGTTGGGTCAGCTCGGCGTTGCCCGTCTGGATCGAGGCGAGTGCCTGCAGCTTGTCGATCCGCCCCCGCAGGTCCGTGCCACGCGGCCCCTGGCGCTCGACCGGCGACAGGCCCTGGTAGTCCTGGAGGAGAAGCTGCTCGCCCTCGTTGATCTTCTGGCGATCCGCCGCCTGGCGCAGCGCGATGAACTGCTGCGCGTAGGTGTTGGCGATCCGGGCGGCCAGGCCGGGATTGTGGTCGGTGGCGGTCACCTCGACGATGTCCGACTGGCCCTGCGAGGAGGCGGACACCTCGTTCTGGATCCGGTCGCTGGAGATGCCGCCGCCGAGAGCGCGAGCGGTGGCGGCGGCGACGATCGGCTGGTTCAACAGGTCGGTGTTGGTGGCCGCGTCGCGGTTGGCGTCGTTGCTCGGGATCAAGACCGAGGAGCCGAACAGCGTTTCCGCGAAGCCGGGATCGCGGAAGAGCAGGCCGGCCCGCGCCGTGTACTGCTTCTCCTGCGTGTGCGAGAAGGCGACGGCGGCGGCCGGGAGCAGCACCGTGCAGAGCGCGATCAGCAGCCAGCGGCGCCGCAGCACCTTGGCCACGGAGCGCAGCTCGCGCGGGGCGCCCTCAGCCACGAACGGCGCTCTCGTAGACGGGGGAGGCCGGCGCCAGCACGGCCTCGAAGATGTCCGCGATCCGCTCCGCCGCGCGTCCGTCCCAGAGGGGGATCGCGCAGGGGACCGGCTCGCCCGCCATCGGCTCGATCTGGCCGATCGCCGCGGGGTCGTCGCCGAGCAGGAGGTTGGTGCCGCGCTCGATCGTGACCGGGCGCTCGGTGTTGCGGCGCAGCGTGTAGCAGGGGACGCCGAGCGCCGAGGCCTCCTCCTGGATCCCGCCGGAGTCCGTGAGCACCGCGCCCGCGGCGAGCTGAAGCGAGAGGAACTCGAGGTAGCCGACCGGCTCGATCAGCTGGACTCCGCTCCAGCGGGCAGGGTCGTGTGCCTCGAGCCTGGCGCGCGTTCGCGGGTGCACGGGGAACAGCACGGGGTGGCGCTCCGCCAGCCCCGCCAGCTCGTCCATGATCGCCTCGAGCCGGCTCGGCTCGTCGACGTTCGACGGCCGGTGCAGCGTGACGAGCACGTAGTCCCGCGCGGCCAGCCCGCGTGCCTCCCAGGCGGCGAGGGCGCGGGCCCGCGGCTCGAGGCGGCGCAGCGAGTCGATCATCGTGTTGCCCACGAAGTGGATGCGGTCCGCCTCGATCCCCTCCACGAGGAGGTGCTCCCCGGCCTCGGGGCTGTGAGTCAGAAGGAGATCGGACAGCCGGTCGGTGAGCACGCGGTTGATCTCCTCGGGCATCGTCCAGTCGTGGGAGCGCAGCCCCGCCTCCACGTGCGCTATCCGGATGCCGAGCTTGGATGCCGCGAGCGCGCAGGCAAGCGTGGAGTTCACATCGCCCGCCACCACCACGAGGTCCGGCTCCTCCTCCATCAGCGCGCGCTCGAAGCCGATCAGCGCCTTGCCGGTCTGCTCACCGTGGGTGCCGGAGCCGACGCCGAGGAAGCGATCGGGCGGCGGCACGTCGAGGTCGCTCAGGATCTCGTCGGACAGCTTGAGGTCGTAGTGCTGGCCGGAGTGGACGATCACCTGGCGCACCGACCCACGCTTCGCGAGCGCGCGAATTATCGGCGCCATCTTCACGAAGTTCGGACGGGCGCCCATCGCGTGCACGACGGTCGACCAAGACAGAGGTTTTTCCATTGGAGAGCTTCCGCGGAGGGGCGGAAAGGGGGCCTAGTCCAACCTAACCCGAATGAGGTACCTTCGCAACTAGGAGCGCGGACGCGCCAAGGCGATGAGACCCTCTCCCACCGGGCCGTCGAAAAGCGCGTGGAAGCCGCGCAGCAGCACGTTGGCCACGCGACCCGCCGCGCGCGGCGTGGCCAGGTAGGAGGCGAGGTAGACGACCTCGAAGCCCGCGCGGTCGAGCGCCTGGGCCAGGGTTCTCGGCCCGTAGTAGGTGAGGTGGTCGGGATGCACCGCCTCGCGTCCCATGAGCGCGCGGATGCCGATCTTCGGGCTGCAGGCGTTGGGCACGCTGACGCATAGCTCGCCGCCCGGCGCAAGCAGGGCGCGGGTACCCGCGAGGAAGAGGCCCGCGTCCGGAACGTGCTCGAGGACCTCGCCGGCGATCACGAGGTCGAACGCCCCGGAGAAATCGTCCGGCCACTCGGAGAGCGTCACGTCGGCCTGCTCGACACGGGCGGCGGGGAACGCGTTTCTCAACGCCGCCACACCACCGGGGTCGACGTCGATGCCCACGGTGGCTGGGTTCAGCGCGAGCAGCTCGCCGTGAAGCAGCTCGCCCTCGGCCAGGCGGTAGTCGGTATAGGGCACGTCGGCGCAGCCGACGTGGGCGATCCGCCGGGCTTGGCGAGCCCGTTCGAGGATGAACTCGGGCCTGCTCGGCAGGAGCGGAAGGGCCACGCGTGAGCGGCTGTGGAGATCCGGCTCTTGCGGCCGGCTGCTTTCCGCTGTGCGCGGTGGGTTCTCGACTGACCGCATGGCGGTGGCCGCGGATCCTAACCGCCGCGATCGTCCCCGGGATAGGCATTGACAGGGTGGTACGCGGCGCGCTTAGGCTGGCATCGATGAGCTTGGCGCGCTCCGAGCCCCGCCGTCGTTTCTCCGCGCTCGGCCCGCGCCGGCGCTTCGCGATCGCCGCCTTCGCGGGCCAGGCCGCGTTCGCGGCGATCGCCTTCGGGGGCAGCGTGGCCTCGGCTCGCATCCTCGGCCCGTCGGGGAAGGGCACCCTGACGGCGTGGACCGTCGCGGCGACCCTCGTCGCGCTCGTGCTGAGCGGCGCCTACCCGAACGGGCTCGCCCGTGCCTACCTGCAGGGCCGGCGCGCCGCCGTGATTCCGACCGCGGCGCTGCACACCGGCGCGGCACTGGTGATCTGCGCGGCCGGGTCGCTGGTCGCGCTGGCGGTGGGGGCGGATCCCCTGGCCGTGCTGCTGTTCATCGTGATCGCGGCGCCCCTCACGGTCTTCGCCAACGACCTGCTCGTGCTGCTCACGGCCGCCAAGCGCCCGTGGGCCTACCACCTCCCGCGGATCGCCGCCGCGGCCGTGTTCAGCGTGGGCGCCTGCATCCTCTACTTCGCGGGGCACGGCGACCGGCATGCCGCGCTGTGGGGACTCTTTGCCCTCTCCGCCCTCGCCGCCGCCCTGCTGTACCTGGCGGTCTGCGGCGGGTTCCTCGGGGTGACCGGCGGCGCCGAGCCCAGGGAGATGTGGCAGCTCGGCCGGGGCTCCTGGGGCGCGTCGGTGGCCGACTTCCTGCTGCTGCGCTGCGACCAGCTCGTGCTCGTGGTGCTGGTCGGCCCGGCTGCCCTGGGCGTCTACGCGATCAGCGTGAACTTCTCCGAGGTGGGCCAGTAC
>DATNBJ010000071.1:0-5872 GCA_035572055.1 Thermoleophilaceae bacterium
GGCCGGCCGCCGCGTGGTGATCCAGGCCGTGAAGCGCTCGCCGCTCGACCTTCGTCCCCTGCTCGGGATCGAGCCGCGCCACAACGCCGCCTCGCTGGCCTGGTTCGCCTCCGCCTACGCCCGCAACCAGGCGCTGCCGGAGAAGGAGGCGCGGGAGAAGCTCGAGCGCGTGCTGGGGCTGCTGCGCGGCCTCCGGCTCGGCTCCGGCGCGTGGGGGTACCACTTCGACTTCGAGTCGCGGGTCTTCTTCTATCCGCAGACCGCGCCGAACACCATCGCCACCGCCTACGCGGGGATGGCGCTGCTCGACGCCTACGAGGCCACGGGCGACGAGCGGCTGCTCGGCGAGGCGCTTGGCGTGGGCCTCTTCTTCCTCGCCCGCGTCCCGCAGACCCCGGACCCGCCGGGGGCGTTCTTCGGCTACCTGGAGGGGGACGGCTCGCCCATCCACAACTCGAACCTGCACGTGTGCGGCCTGCTGGCCCGGCTGCACCAGGCGTGCGGGCAGGCGGAGCTGCTCGACGCCGCGGCGCGCGGGGTGGAATGGACGGTGGCGCGCCAGCGCGCGGACGGCTCGTGGCCGTACGGCGAGCGAGCGAACCTGAGCTGGGTCGACGGCTTCCACACTGGCTACGTGCTGGACTCGCTGGCGCAGTGCGCCGCTGCCGGGATCGAGGCCGCCGAGCCCGCGTTCGAGCGCGGTTTGGAGTTCTACCGCGAGGCGCTGTTCCTCGACGACGGCACACCGAGGTACAGCGCCGCGTCCGTCTACCCGATCGACATGCAGTGCGTGGCGCAGGGGATCCAGACGCTGGCGCTCGCCTCGGAGAGCGATCCGAGCTGCCTCCAGCAGGCCTGGGCGGTGCTCGACTGGGCGTGCGCGAACATGCGGCTCGAGAACGGCCTGTTCGCGTTCCAGCGCCGCCGGCTGTGGGTCAATCGCGCGAGCCACATGCGCGGGGTCGTGGCGCCGATGGTTCTGGCGCTCACCCATCTGGTCGAGGCGTCGGCTCCGCGCCACGTCGACGCCCGGCTGAGGTCGCTCTAGGACGCCAGCTCGTCGGGCAGCGGCGCGGTGGGCGCCCGCCTGATCCAGACCCGCGGGCTCGAGCTGTCGAACAGATCGGCGGCGTCGGCGGGCAGCACCTGGTAGGGGCCGAGCTGCTCCGCCTTCCGGATCTCCGGCCGCGGATCCTGGCCGGCGGCGGCACGCATCACGGCGAGGCTGTAGTGGTACTCCCAGTTGTTCGGGTCGCGCTTCACGGCGCTCTGGAGCTCGCGGATTCCCCGCGCGGGATCGCCGTCGTGCAAAGCGCACCAGCCGAGCACCTGGTAGGCCTCGGGGCGCCCGGAGAGGGCGTTGGTCGCCGACCGGGCAGCGCTCTCGGCGGCCGGGCAATCCTCCGCCTGGAACGAGCTGACGCTGTCGTCGAGGTGTGCCTGCGAGACGCCCACCAGCAGCGGAACCACGGCCAGCGCCACCACGGCCGCGGCGGCGCCGGCGCGCGGAGCCGGCCCGGTCAACCGCGGCTCGCGCTCCCCGGCCGGCGAGCGGGCCACCGCGAGTCCCCCGAGCGCGAACAGGATCGCCGTGACCACCGGCATCTGCCACTGCCAGTCGAGCCCGGCCTCGAACATCCAGGCCACGAACACCCCGATGAACGCCGCGTACAGGCTGCGGCCCGGCCCGCGCGTCCGGCGGGCCATGCCGGCGAGCAGCGTGAGGAGGCCGCCGACTACCAGCGCGAACCCGACGAGCCCGAGGTCCGAGAGGTTCTCCACGTACACCGAGTGGGCGTTCACCACGGGGTTGCTCGCGGACGCCGGATCGCGGTCCCAGGCGAGCACGAACGTGCCCGCGCCGTCCCCGTGCAGCTTCGAATGGCGAAACTCCCGCATGGCGACCCGCCAGTTGTCGATGCGCCCGTTGTTGGCGGGGTCGGTCAGCCGCCCGCGTGTGTTCGCCACCCCGATCGTCGCCTTGGGGTTAACGAAGCGGTGGTACTGGCGGTCGACCCAGTGCGGCGCCCCGATCGCCAGCAGGGTGACGATCAGGACGACCCCGGCGCCCACGGACGCGATCCTCGAGGTGCGCGCCACGCGGCTCGAGAAGCGGAGCCGCAGCAGCCGGCGGTCGAGCCTGAGGCACAGCGCCCGCAGGATCACCGCGCCCGCCACGCAGAGCACCACGACGAGCGTGACGTGGTGGCCCTGGGAGACGCCCCTCGGCGTGGTGGGGGTGACGGTGGAGAGCTGGTCGGCGTGGTAGGCGGCCACCAGCGCGATCGCCGTGGCCGGGCCAGTCGCGATCAGCCCGGAGACCAGGCCCCGCGGCCGCCCGAGCAGGACGTAGACGGCGAGGCCGAGGATGGCGGCCGCGATCGCGCCGCGCGAGAACGTGAAGAGCACCGTCGTGGCCAGCACCGGGATCACCGCGGCGGCCGCGAGCCGCACGGGCACGGGCTCGTGCAGGCTGCACGTCAGGTGCAGCGCCAGCACGCAGCCGAACGCGCCGAGCAGCCCCAGCGTGTTCCAGTACGTGATCGGGTAGCCGAGCCGGTTGTTGACGATGTTCGGCGTGATCGGCCAGACGTGGGGCAGCACTCGCGTGATCAGGCCGCAGACGCAGACCACCGTGATCGCGACGACCACGACGCGGACCATCCAGCGCAGGCGCTCGCCGGTGGAGGCCAGCGAGGCGAACAGGACGAGGACCAGCAGGTAGAGCAGCGCGCGGCTCGTCTCGGTGAAGGCGCGGCCGGGCGCATGAGACCACGCCTGGGACAGGAAGACCCAGCCGGCGTAGAGCGCAAACAGCGCGACGGCGGCGAGTGCCAGCCGCCCGAGGCCCTCGAAGGGATCGTCGGCGAACGCGAGGCGCAGCAGCACGACGAACGCGACGAAGACCGCCGCGACGGCGGGGGCGAACGGGAAGAAGCCGCCGCCGTTGAAGGCGAAGAACACGATCAGCACGCCGGGCAGGACGAGCACGAACGCGTTTCCGAGCCTGGCGGCGAGCGCGCCGAGCTCGGGGGTCTCGAGCTGCGAGGCGAGGGCGAAGCCGAAGCAGACCGCGAGTGCCGACAGGAGTCCGGCGGCCGCGCCCGCGGCGATGCCGAGCAGCACCCCTGCCAGGACAGCTATGGGCGCCGCGCGTGCCGCCCACAGCAGCCCTCGGGAGCGGGTCGCGGTCATCTCACGGAGAGCCTTCGCCGAGGGCCTCGCGCAGCTTGCGCAGCCCCCGGTAGACACGCCCCTCGACGGTGGTCAGCGGTTGCTTCGTGATCCTTGCGATCTCAGGCACGGTCAGATCGGCTCCGTAGCGGAGCGCGATCGCCTCGCGCTCCTCGGCGGCCAGCGTGGCCAGCGCGCGGGCGAGGTCGTCGCGGGCGTCGATCGCATCGGTCCACCCGATGTCCCCAAAGCCGCCGGCCGCGACCTTCGCGTCAGCTCGCTCCATCGCCCGGCTCTCGGCCTGGGCGCGGCGGTGGTGCCCGCGCAGGCAGTTGAGGGCGATTGCGTAGATCCAGGTCTTCTCGCTGGCCTTGCGCGGGTCGAAGCGCTTGCGTGCGCGCAAGACGCGCTCGAACGTGTCGGCCAGCAGGTCCTCCGCCAGCACGCGGTCGCCGGTGCGGTAGACGAGAAAGCCGAGCAGGGGCTCGGCATGGTCCGCGTAAAGTCGCTCGAACTCCTGATCTCGCATGGCCGTGGCGCGCCCCTGCCAACCCCTATCAGGCACGGCGCCGCGGCGCCAGTCAGGAATTCACCCGCTCGTGCATATAAGGCTCCGAGATGGCAGACCGGCGCGGCCCAGACGAGCGGTTCGACGACATCGAGTCGATGCTGCGCAATCGGCGCCATCGCCCGACGCCGCTCGACCTCGACCGCGTCAAGTTGCAGGCCAAGCGCCAGGCGGAGCGTCCGCCGGCGATCGCGCGAGGGGGACTCGTGAAGCCAGGCCGTCGCATCGTGACCGTGGCCGTCGCGCTGGGCCTCGTGGCCAGCGGTGGCGGTGCGGCCGCCGCCATGTCCGGCAAGATCCATGTCTTCACCCATCCGCACAAGACCGCCAGCGCGGCCTGGTTCCAGTACAAGCCACCGTGCTCGCCCGGCCACAAGGGCAAGTGGGTCAAGGTGAAGCCGGGCACCCGCGCGTCGTGGAAGCACGATCCGTGCAAGCCGCCGCCCTGCAAGCCGATGAGCAAGAACTCGAAGGCGCACGCAGCCGGCCACCACAGGGGCTGCCCGCCGCCGAAGCCGCCGCCATGTGGGAAGCAGGCGAAGGCGCACGCCGCCGGCGTCAGCCACGGCTGCAACCCGAACCCATGTGGGAAGCAGTCCTCGGCACATGCGGCGGGCGTGAGCAATGGCTGTCCCCCGACCTCGTGCTCGTCATCGGTCAGGGGCGTCGCCGCGGGCGCCAACCCGTGCCAGCCGACTCCGTGCTCGTCAGCGGTCAGGGGCGTCGCCGCGGGCGCCAACCCGTGCGATTTCCCGAACACGCCGACCACCGATCAGCAGGTCGCCGCTCCACTGCCCACCCCGCTCCTCGGCACCGGCCCGACCACGCAGACCCACACGGTCAAGAAGGTCAAGCACAAGGCCAAGAGGCACGCGAGGCACAAGGCCAAGAGGCACGCGAAGCACAAGGCCAAGAAGCACGCGAAGCACAAGGCCAAGAAGCACTCGAAGAAGCGCTAGCGGCTACCTGCGGCAGCTCGTGGCGCTCGAGGTCTTCGAGCGGCAGCCTTCGAGCTTCAGCGCGGTGCCGGTGAACGCGGAGAACGCCGGCTTCCGCACGAGCGCCCCGTTGGGCATCAGCCGCTGCAGGCCGGCGTAGTCGAACGGGGCGTCGGTGCTCGTGTCGAGGCTGATCCAGGAGTACCAGTAGACGCGCTCCACGTTCAGCAGGGTCCTGACCTTGGCGAGCGTCTTCAGGACCTTCTTCGCCTTCGCCGCCTGGCCCGCCTGGGTCACCTCGAAGCCGTACTTCGTGGAGGTCTTGCCCTTGGCCGACGGCCAGCTCGTCTCCGTGATGAAGAACGGCTTCTTGTCGTCGTGGTACCTGGTCATCACGCGCCGGTCCTGGACGAGGATGCGCGGGATGTTCGCCACCGGGAGGCTGAACGGGTGCACCGCGGCGACGTCGAAGTAGCGGCGGGCGCCGGCGGCGTAGAGGCGCGCGAGCGAGACCCAGCTGCGGCTCGGGAAGCCCGCGAGCACCGCGCGCGAGCCGGAGTCCGCCTTCTTGAGCGCCCGGTGGGAGGCCTTCAGCAGCGCGGTGTAGTCGGTCACCCACGGCTGGTCGGACCAGTACTTGGTGGAGTCGGGCTCGTTCCAGATCTGCCAGTCGCGAATCGGCAGCTTCGGCAGGTTCGGGTTCGCCTTCCAGAACCTGCCCTTCGGCCCGTAGCGCTGCACGAGCGCGGTGAGGAAGTTCGCGTACGGTGCGGTGCCGAGCGGGGGCGAGGCCGGGTTGCCCGGGTGGCGGGAGGCCCAGCCCGGCGCCTGCTGCACGTTCGGCAGCACGCTGATGCGGTGCTTGGCCGCGAGGCCGACGATCTGGTCGGTCGGACCCCAGTTCGTGGGGATTCCGTTCACGTTCGCGTAGCGCGGCGCGTCGGCGGGATCGATGTAGATGAAGCTCGAGACCGGCTGCGCCTGGCTCCAGTAGAAGGGCACGCGGACGCTCTCCACGCCGCCGCGGGCCATCACACCGAGCTGCGCGTCGAGGTTCACCTGGCCCGTGAGCAGCGGGCCGTCGACGTTCATCCCGATGAAGCCCTGCGGCACGCGCGCGGCCGCCGCGGCGGGCAGCGCAAGGCCCAACGCTGTGAGCAGGAGTGCGAGTCTCAGCTTCGCCACAGAGCCA
>DATNBJ010000072.1:0-9260 GCA_035572055.1 Thermoleophilaceae bacterium
TCGCGGGCATGGCCGGCGCGGGAATGGTGTTCCTGAGGGGGCGGCGCGTGGAGGGCGCGATCCTCGGGGCGGCGATCCTGTTCGGCGTGCTCTGGTCGGACGCGCTCGCCTACCGCGACGTGAGCCTCGCTCCCAAGCACCAGCTCAGTGAGCTCGAGACGATCGGCAAGCGCATCGGCCACGCGGGGCCGACGCTCATGGCCGACTACGAGCCGTACGGCGCACGCCACTTCCTTCGCGACGGCGCACCCGAGGGCGCCTCGGAGTTCCGCTGGCGGCAGGTGACGCTGCGCAACGGCACGCTGCTGCCGAAGGGCCAGTCCGCGGACATCGATGCCTTCCGGCTCGACGGCATCATGGTCTACCGCAACCTCGTCCTGCACCGGGGCCCGTCCGCCAGCCGCCCGCCCGCTCCCTACAAGCTGATCTGGAAGGGGCGGTACTGGGAGCTCTGGCAGCGGCCCGTCACGTACCCGGAGGTGGTGGACCACCTGCCGCTCGGCAGCGGCCAGGAGCCCGGCTCGGTACCGGCGTGTTCGACCGTGCAGGCGGAGGCGACGCGCGTGCCGCCCGGCGGCCGCCTCGCCGCGCCGATCAGGGCGAAGGCCACGTTCGTGGATGCCCGGATCGCCGGTCCCGGGTCGACCGACCGGGGAGTGCTGATCCGCGACAGCGGCGACTACACGGTCTGGATCGGCGGCTCGTTCGGCGCCCGGGTGCGCGTGTACGTCGACGACAAGCTGGTGGGCTCGCGCCGCAACGGCCTGGAGTGGGAGCAGTATCAGCCGCTCGGCACGGTTCACCTGAGCGGCGGCACGGTGCACGAGGTGCACCTCGCCTACGACGGCCGCACCTTTCTGCACCCCGGCAGCGGCGACACCCGCACGACGGTCGGCCCGCTGGCATTCAGCCGCCAGACCGCCGACGTGCCGGTCACATACGTGGCGCCGTCGGACGCGCAGGCGCTCTGCGGCAAGAACCTCGACTGGATCGAGGCCCTCGGGCCCGGCTAGCCCTCGTGCGCGTGGAGCAGGTTCTTGACCTCGCGCACGCCGCCGACGGCACGCGCGGCCTTCCCGAGCTGCTCGACCTGCTCCTGGCTGCCCGCCTCACCGCGCAGATAGACGACGCCGTTCTCGGCATTCACGTTGATCGAGCCCTTCGGCACGTCGTCGCCGCGGAAGATCTCGCTCTCGACCTTGCGAGCCAGGGCGGGGTCGTTGAGGTCACCCGGATCGCGATGACGCACGAGGCTCACGACGCGGCCGACCGTCGCCTTGCGCAGGCGCCGGGGGACGAGCAGGACCAGGGCGACGGTGGTCGTCGCGCCGCCGGCGATGGCGGGCACGGCCCACTTCGGGGTGCTCGACTTCGATTTCCTGCGGTTTACTCGCGCAATCGTGCTCAGCATTGGGGACTCCCCCTGTCTGGGACCTCCTGAAGCTTGGGCCTACCCGAGGACCAGGCGGCTTAACGCTGTCCTCAGACCGACCGGCTAGGTTTACGCACCGTGAGCAGCCGCAAGGAGCAGAAAGAACGCCTGCGCGCGGAGCGGATGGAGCGCGAGCGCGCGGCCGCTGCGACCAAGGCGCGGCGGCGGCGACTGCAGCTCGGCGCCGGCGCGATCGCGGCCGCGGCGGCCATCGTGGTGGCCGTCGTGCTGATCATCAGCAGCAGCGGCGGCGGGGGCGGTGGCGACAAGTCGACCTCGTCGGCCGAGACCGGCGCCCAGGCCGGCGTGCAGACCGGGAGCGCGCCGTGGCCCGCGGAGTACAGCTTCCTCGCCCAGCGGCTCGAGGCCCTGAACTTCCCCGAGCAGAGCGACGCGGGCTACCACGTCCACGACAAGTTCTACATCTACATCAACGGCAAGGAGAGCCCGATCCCGGCCAACTTCGGGATCGACCCGCAGGGCCGCTTCATCGCCCCGATCCACACCCACGACACCACCGGGATCATCCACCTCGAGTCCACCGATCCCTACCCCTTCACGATCGGCCAGGTGTTCGACATCTGGGGCGTCAGGTTCACCGACAACCAGATCGGCGGCTACACCGCCGGCAACGGCAACGTGCTGCAGGTCTACGTGAACGGCAAGCAGGTCACGGACCCGGTGAACACCAAGCTGAAGGCCCACGACACGGTCATCGTGGGCTACGGCAAGCCGGGCTCCTTCCCCACCTCGCGGTCCTTCTCCTGGACCAGCGGTCCGGGCCAGGGCCTCTAAGCGCCCAGGCCCTGCGTGGCCTGCTTCGCGCCGATGCCGCAGATGCGCAGGCCGTACTTCTGCGCGTAGCCGTCGCCGAGCGTGTCGATCTCACCTACGCGGCGCTCCATCTGCGCCGCCGTGGCGAGGTCGTGGTGGAGGTCGGCGACGCCCTCGATCCGATACAGCGACGCGCGCGCCTTCAGCGTCTTCACGTAGGAGCGGAACGAGTCGCCGGCCGGGTCCGGCGCGTTGCCGAGCGCCTCGAGACGCTGGACCGAGGTGGCGATGATGCGGTAGATGCCCTCGTTGCGAGCGGCCTGGCTGCGGAAGGAGTCGCTCAGCTTCTGGCGGCCGAGAAACGCCAGGGTGGCCTCGAGGTGCTGGGCGCAGATCTCATCCGCCGAGTTCACGAAGCGGTTCTTCGCCTCCGCCGGGCCGCTCTTGTGAACACCGCTACAGCCGGCGATGAGGAGCGCAGCCGTAGCCGCGGCCGCCGTGCCGGCATGAGCAACTCGCCTCGCTGCGCTGATGCCCCAAGCTATCTGGCGATCCGCCGGGCGGTCAAGCGCCGCCCGGGCGCCCACCGCGCAGATAACCGCGGGGCGTCTCGCGGATCTCACCGCGGCGCGCGAGCTCGCAGAGCACCCGCCGCAGCTCGTTGCGATCCAGGTCGTGGATTCGCTCGGCGAGCGCCTCGAGACCGAGAGGGCAATCCAGGTTCAGATTCCCCTTCACGATCTGTTCAGCGGTCAGCACATCCCGACCATACATACCCCCGTGGGGGTAGCGCGAGTGGCGCGCTGTCAGCTGTCAGACCAGCGGACGCCCGCCTGGCGAGCAAGCGGCCGCCGACGCGTACAACGTACGCGAAGGGGCCGATGACGCAGCCAGGCGATGCGGATCCGGGACGGAGGGGGAGGGATTCGAACCCCCGGTCCCGGTCACCCGGGACAACGGTTTTCAAGACCGCCGCATTCAACCGCTCTGCCACCCCTCCGGGGCAGACGGAGGCTAGCCAGTGCGAACGATCAGCACACTGCAGGGCGCGTGGTGAGACACCTTGTTGGGCACGCTGCCGAGCAGGAACCGGCGGGCGCCGGTCATGCCTTTGTTGCCCACCACGATGAGGTCCGCGCCCTCCTGTTCGGCCACCTCGATGATGCCGTCGGCCGGGTCGCCCCGGATCGCGCGCGTCTCCACCGAGACGCCGCTCGCGGCGGTCGCGGACTTGGCGTCGCTGAGCACGCCGTCCACAAGGACGTCGGAGCCCACGTTCCAGTCGGCGGCCTCGGGGGCCCCGCCCGCCGACACCCGCGCCGCCACCGGCGTGTAAGCGCTCACGACGATGAGCCTCGCGCCCGTCGCTCGCGCTATCTCGGCCGCTTGGATCACCGCCTCACGGGCGGTCTCAGAGCCGTCGGTGCCCACCACGATCGACGAGTACATCGCAGCCTCCTCGAAGAGTTAGGTGAGTGATCCTAAACCGAGATCGTGGCCGGTGCACCGAATTCCTGGAGCACCTCCGGCACCGTCACGCTGCCGTCCTCCTGCTGATGGTTCTCCACCAGCGCGATGATCGTGCGGCCCACCGCCACGGCCGTGCCGTTGAGCGTGTGGACCTCCTCGGGCTTGCCCCCGTCCGGCCTGTGGCGGATGCCCAGGCGGCGAGCCTGGTAGTCGGTGGTGTTGGAGGTGGACGTGAGCTCGCGGAAGCGGCCCTGCCCGGGCAGCCACGCCTCCAGGTCGTACTTCTTGGCGGCTGAGGCGCCGAGGTCCCAGGCCGGGATGTTCACCACCTGGTAGGGGATGTCGAGGGCCTGGAGCAGCTCCTCTTCGATCGACAGCAGCCGCTCGTGCTCGTCCTGCGACTGGGACGGCTCGACGAACGAGAACATCTCCACCTTGTCGAACTGGTGCACGCGGAAGATCCCGCGCGTGTCCTTGCCGGCCGCGCCCGCCTCGCGGCGGAAGCAGGTGGAGAAGCCGGCGTAGCGGGCGGGCAGCGACTCCATGATCTCGCCGCCGTGCAGCGACGCGAGCGGCACCTCGGAGGTGCCCACCAGGTAGAGGTCGTCGTCGGGCAGCGTGTAGATCTGCTGCTCGGTGTCCGGCAGGAAGCCCGTCCCGAAGAGCGCCTCCTCGCGCACGAGCACGGGCGGCACCACCGGCGTGAAGCCGTGGTCCCCGAGCACCTCCAGCGCCCAGCGCACCAGCGCGAACTCGAGCAGCACCACGGGCCCCTTCAGGTAGGCGAAGCGCGAGCCGGACACCCGTGCGCCCGCCTCCATGTCCACGTACCCACCGAGCAGCTCCAGGTGGTCCTTGCCCTCCCTGCCCGGCTCGCCCACCTCGCGCAGCACCTCGGGCTCCTTCTCCGGAGTGGTCGGGTCGGGCAGGTTGGGCAGCGAGATGAGCAGCGAGCGCACGCGCTCGTCTGCCTCGCGCACCTGCTCCTGCAGCGGACCGAGCTCGGCCTTCAGCGCGGTCGAGCGCTCGACCGCCGCGGACGCGTCCGCTCCGGAGCGCTTCGCCTCGCCGATCTCCTTGCCCACCGCGTTCTGCTCGGCCTTCAGCTCCTCGAAGCGCGTGTTCTGCTCGCGCCACCCGCGATCCGCCTCGAGCAGCTCGTCGATCGCGTCGGCGGCCCCGCGGCGCGCCAGCGCAGCGCGGACCGCGTCCGGGTCGCGACGGATCTGCTTCAGATCCAGCATTGGTGAGACGCTACTTGTTCGCTGCCGACTTGCTGCCCGCGTACTTCGACACGAACTCGGCCACCTGCTGGGCCTCGGTGCCGACGACAACGTTGGCGGGCATGATCGATCCCGAGAAGCCGCCGTTGCGGATCGCGAAGAGAACGTCCTGCACGGTCTCCTTGCGGTAATCGAGGTTGGGACCGTCGGTGCGCTCCTTGTGCGCCACCTGTCCCTGCGGCGCGGACCCCTGCGTGGCCGCCGCCTTCAGCGTGTGACAACCGCCGCAGCGCTCGTGGAACAGCTCCGCGCCCTGGTGGACGGGGCTCTGCGGCTGCGAATTGTCCGCGTTGATCTTCTCGCTTCCGCAGGCCGCGACTGCCAGGACGGCAGCCACCGCCCCCGCCAGCAGAAAGGGCTTCGGTCGGAGCACGGCGGGCATGTTATCCAGCCGCCCGCCCGCGTCGGCCGCCCGCCGGGAAGGAGCGCCGCCTCGCACGGCGAATCAACACTCGCCCCGGCGGCGGCCCGAGACGATCGGCGGTAGCGACGGAGTCGCCCGCTGGTCGTCCACATCGGCGGCGATTAGAGGCCTCCGCCGGGGCTCTAAGTCTCCCGAACGGAGACGGTTACGCGAGCTGGATGCGAGCCCGCGATCGGTACCGCGGGCAGGATGCCCGCGGTTACGCGAGCTGGATGCGAGCCCGCGATCGGTACCGCGGGCAGGATGCCCGCGGAGGTAACCCTCAGGCGTCCAGGCGTTTGCAGAAGCGAAGTTCCGTGCCGCTGTCGGACGGCTTGATGTCCACCTCGTCCATGAGCTGGCCGAGGAACGCGAGGCCGCGGCCGCGCTCCGGCAGGTCGCCGCGGCGCTCCATGCGCGGGATGAACTTGCCCGTGTCGCGGATGTAGAACGCGAGCGAGTTGCCCTCGCAGACCGCGCGCAGCTTGATCTGGTCCGTGGTCGACGACGAGCCGTGCTCCACCGCGTTGGCCACGCCCTCGCTGACGGCCATCTTGATCTGGTAGCGCACCATCTCGTCGAAGCCGAACGCCTGCGCGGCGTCGTCGGCCCAGTTGCGCGCCTCCGGCAATCGCGACAGCTCTGCCGTGAGCTGCAGCTCCGCTCCCGCGAAGCCGGTCTTAGTCCCGTTCACTGCCCCTCCCTGCCCGGCTGGTATACCGACCCGCATGACGGCACCTCCCGATGCAGCAGCGTACCGCTCCGCGATCAGCCACTTCGCCACCGGCGTCACGGTTGTGACCACGACCGGCCGCGACGGGCCCGCCGGCATGACGGCCAACGCCATCTGCTCGCTGTCGCTCGACCCGCTTCTCATGCTGGTCTGCCTCGAGGAGACCTCGCGCACGCTCGCGGCCGTTCGCGACTCGGGCCGGCTGGCCGTGAACGTGCTGGCGCAGAGCCAGCAGCCGATCTCGTCCGTGTTCGCCAGCAAGGCGCCCGAGCCCGAGAAGTTCCGGGGGGTCGGCTACGACGAGGTGGACGGCGTGCCCGTGCTGCACGACACCGTGGCCTGGCTCACCGGCGACGTTCAGGACCTGCTGCCGGGCGGCGACCACCTCATCGGCGTCGCCGCCGTGAGGAGCGTGGGCTCGCCCGGGGGCGAGCCGCTCGTCTATTACAGGAGCGGCTACCACTCGCTTGGCGCGTAAACGGGGCCAGGAAAGCTACCGGGCGCGCGGGTCGCCGGGGGACCGGCGCAGGTACGAGCCCACCGCGCCGCCGCCTCAGCCGCCCGTCATATAGGCGCGCAGCGCCAGCGTCACGATCAGCCAGACGCCGACGGTCATGATCCCCATCTCGCGGCGCACCACCCGGCGCGCGAGCAGCACCTGCTCGCGGCGCTCGAGAGCATCCACGTCCTCGATGCCCGACAGCTCGATCTCGCGGCGCGCCGCGTCCGCGCGCATCGCCTCGCTGACCAGCGCGATCACCAGGGGCGCGATTCCGTAGAGGTAGTGGAGATCGGCGCCGGCGTGCTTGCCCTCGCCGATCAGCAGGAAGAGTCCCAACGCCGCCTGCAGCACGACGACCACCTGCGCCGTACGCAGCAGGTACCAGAACCAAACCGACGTGACGTGACGCGCCCAGGCCGCCGTACCCCAAGCTGCGGCACCGAGGTTCGCGGCCAGCACGGCAATGCCGACGGCCATGTGAATCTCAGTCAGCTAGCGACCTTTCGCACTATGTAGCAACGTGTCACAAGGGTGATATAACCGTCGTCCGTCCCGATGCTCAAGAGCTACTTCCCTGTAGTCGTGTTCATGGTGCTCGGCGGGGTCGTGGGTACGGTTTTCACTCTTGCGAACTCCGCGCTCGGCCCGCGCAGGCCCAACCCCGTAAAGCGGGAGCCGTATGAGTGCGGCCTGCCCTCAGAGGTGACGAGGAACTTCCGTTTCGGGATCAGCTTCTACCTGATCGCGATGCTCTTCATCCTCTTCGACATCGAGGTGATCTTCCTCTACCCGGTGGCGCTGCAGCTGAAGGCCCTCGGGACCTTCGCGCTCGGGGAGACGATCGTCTTCATCGCGTTGCTGCTCGTGGCCTTCGTGTTCGTCTGGCGGAGAGGGGCCCTCGAGTGGAGGTGACGAGGCAAAAGCTCGACGACCTGCGCGTGCGCCAGCTCACCGCCAAGCGGATGCTGCAGGGCGACATCGGGGACGCGGACCTCGAGCAGTACGTGGAGGAGCGGCTGCTCTTCACGACGCTCGAGAAGGCCCAGAACTGGGCCCGCGCGAACGCGGTCTGGCCGGCCACGTTCGGGCTGGCGTGCTGTGCCATCGAGATGATCTCGGTGATCGGCTCGCCGCGAAACGACCTGGCGCGCTTCGGCGCCGAGGTGTCGCGGGCCTCCCCGCGCCAGGCGGACATGCTGATCCTGTCGGGACGCGTGTCGATCAAGATGGCGCCGGTCATCCGCCGGCTCTACGAGCAGATGCTCGAGCCGAAGTGGGTCATCTCGATGGGCGCCTGCGCCTCGAGCGCCGGCATGTTCAACAACTACGCGCTCGTCGCGGGCGCGGACCGCTTCCTCCCGATCGACATCTACGTGCCCGGCTGTCCCCCACGGCCGGAGGCACTGCTCTACGGGATCATCAAGCTGCAGAACAAGATCAAGGACCAGCCGGACCTCGGGTGGCGCGAGCGCTACCAGGCGTACGGCACAGAAGAAGAAAGTGCCTGACGCAACCGGTCTCGAGCTGATCGCGCAGCGAGTGCGCGAGGAGGTCGGCGACGACGCCGTGGTCGGCACCTCCTACCACCGCGACCAGGCCACGCTCGAAGTGGCGCCGGCCAGCGTCCACGACGTGCTCGCTCACCTGAAGAGCCACCCGGAGGAGCCGTTCGACTTCCTCGCCAGCCTCCACGGCGCCGACTACCTGCCGGAGGAGCCACGCCTGGCGGTCCACTACCAGCTCCTGAGCATGCGGCGCGTGGACCGCCTCGGGGTTAAGGCCCGCATGTCGGTTGACGAGGCGCACGTCCCCACGGTCACCGACCTCTGGCCGGGCGCAGACTTCCCCGAGCGCGAGGTGTTCGACATGTTCGGCGTCGTCTTCGACGGCCATCCGGACATGCGCCGGATCCTCATGCCCGAGGACTACGAGGGCTACCCCCAGCGGCGCGACTTCCCGCAGGGCGGCGAGCCCGTGATCTTCACCTTCAACCAGGACAAGCAGCCGCGCTGGTATGACTGAGACGCCCGACCCACTCAGCGTCCCCTACCGCGACCGCGAGCGCTCGATCACGATGGAGCGGCTCGACCACCCGGACGTCCCGCTGTCGGGCACCGAGCTCTATCCGGAGACCGAGCTCTTCACGATCAACATCGGCCCGCACCACCCGGCGACGCACGGCGTGCTGCGGCTGCTCGTCACGCTCGAGGGCGAGTACGTGCGCGAGCTCACGCCGCTGATCGGCTACGTCCACACCGGCATCGAGAAGAGCTGCGAGGACCAGGCCTACTGGAAGGTCATCCCGTTCGTCGAGCGGATGGACTACCTCTCCTACTACTTCAACGCGATGGCGTACTGCATGGCGGTCGAGCGGCTGCTCGAGGAGGAGGTGCCGCTGCGCGCCCAGTACCTGCGCGTGCTCCACATGGAGCTGAACCGCATCTCGAGCCACCTGTTCTGGCTGGCCACGAGCGCGCTCGACCTGGGCGCCATCTCGTTCCTCTGGTGGGGATTGCGCGACCGCGAGGGCACGCTCGACCTGTTCGAGATGTCGGGCGGCCAGCGCATGCACCCGCGCTACTTCCAGGTGGGCGGCGTGATCGAGGACATCCCGCCCGGCTGGGAGGCGAAGTGCCGCGAGTGGATCAAGGGGATGCCCTCGC
>DATNBJ010000073.1:0-10740 GCA_035572055.1 Thermoleophilaceae bacterium
GGCGAGCGTCTCCTCGAGCGTAGCCGCGAAGCCTTCGACGAGCTGCGTCGGGAGGCGTCGGATGAACCCGACCGTGTCGGTGACCAGGTAGGTGCGGCCGTCGAGCCGCAGCGTGCGGGTCGTCGGGTCGAGCGTGTGGAAGAGCCGGTCGCGCACGCCGACCTCGGCGCCGGTCAACGCGTTGAGCAGCGTGGACTTGCCGGCGTTCGTGTAGCCGGCCAGCGCGACCGTCGGGAGCTGTGCCCGCTCGCGCTCGCGCCGCATGACCTCACGGCCGGCCTTCGTGCGCTCGAGGCGCCGCTTCAGCGCGGCGATGCGGTCGCGCGCCAGGCGGCGGTCGGTCTCGATCTGGGTCTCGCCCGGGCCCCTCGTGCCGATCCCCCCGCCGAGTCGCTCGAGGTGGGTCCAGAGGCCGCGCATCCGCGAAAGGTTGTACTCGAGCTGCGCCAGCTCGACCTGGAGCTTGCCCTCGGCCGACTGGGCGTGGTCGGCGAAGATGTCGAGGATGATCGCCGTGCGGTCGATCACCGGCACGCCGATCGCCTCCTCGAGGTTGCGCTCCTGGCGCGGCGCGAGCTCGTCATCGCAGGCCACCAGGTTGGCGTCGCTCTCGGCCACCGCCTGCTTCAGCTCCGTCAGCTTGCCCTTGCCGAAGTAGCGGTCGGGATCGGGCTTCGCGCGCCGCTGCGTCATCTCGCCCGCCACGGCAACGCCGGCCGTGCGCCGCAGCTCGCGCAGCTCGCTGAAATCCGCCCCGTCGGGACTCACCGCGATGCAGAACGCCCGCTGGCGCGCACGCGGGTTGCGAATCCCCTCTCCGTATCTCGTCTCGGCCGCCCGGCCGTTCCTGCTTCTCTCCACGAGCAATCAGTGTAGGCCCGCCAGCGGGTCGACTAGAGTGCCCGCGCGTGAAAGCGTTCGTCACCGGCGCAACGGGCTTCATCGGCGGGCACCTGGTTCGCAAATTGCGGGAACGCGGCGACGACGTCGTGGCGCTCGTGCGCAATCCGTCCAAGGCGGCCGGCCTCGACGCCCAGCTCGTTCAGGGAGACCTCGCAAGCGAGGATGCCATCCGCCAGGGCGTGGCCGGCTGCGACGCCGTGTTCCACGTGGGTGCCGTCTACAAGGTGGGCATCCCGAAGTCCGAGCACGAGGCGATGTACGACACGAACGTGCGCGCCACCGAGCGGGTGATCGACTCGGCGGTGGACGCCGGCGTGGCCCGGATCGTCTACGTCTCCACCGGCAACGTCTACGGCAACACGCGCGGCCGGGCGGTCGACGAGACCTACGTGCGACCGCAGCCGCCCGACTTCCTCTCCTACTACGACGAGACGAAGTACCTGGCCCATCAGCTGGCGCTCGACCGGATCGCGAACGGCGCGCCCGTGATCATCACGCAGCCAGGCGGTGTGATCGGGCCCGACGATCCCTCCGAGCTCGGCAACATGATCGACCAGGTCCGCACCGGCAAGCTGAAGATGAAGATGTTCCCCGACGCCGGCTTCAACTTCGTCTACGTGGAGGACATCGCGAACGGGATCCTGCTCGCCCACGACAAGGGCCGGATCGGCGAGTCCTACAACCTCGCCGGGCCGCAGCAGACGATCGGCGACCTGGTGGACAAGACCGCCGAGCTGCTGGGCAAGAAGCCCCCTCGTATGACGATGCCGCCGGCGCTGATCAAGATGTCGATCCCGATCGGCCCGGTGATCGGGAAGCTGATGGGCTTTCCGCCCAACCTCGGCGAGCTCGTGAAGACCTCCGACGGCGTGACCTTCTGGATGACCGACCAGAAGGCCCGCGACGAGCTCGGCTACACGTCGCGCGACTTCGACACCGCGATGCGCCAGACGCTCGGCGTCGCTCAGTGACCTGAGCGCGCCAGGGTCGAGCGCAGCCGCTCCACCGCCTCCGTCAGGCGCTGGTCGGGCACCGTCAGCGAGATTCGGAACCAGCCCTCGCCGTTCGGCCCGTAGGCGCCGCCGGGGCTGATCACCACCGCGGACTCCTCGAGCACCAGCTCGCAGTAGGACGCCGAGGTGTGCCCCTCGGGCACCGGTGCCCAGATATAGATCGTGCCCTTCGGCTTCGTCACCTCCACGCCGATCGCGGCGAGGGCGTGGCACACCAGATCGCGCCTGCGCGCGTAGGTCTCGCTCATCCGCTTCGGCGCCTCGCCGCCGTCGTTCAGCGCCGCCACCGCGGCGAGCTGCACGAACTCGGACATCCCCGAGTCGATGTTCGTCTTCAGCCGCCAGTACGACTCGATCGCCTGCGGGTTGCCCACGATCGCCCCCGCACGCCAGCCGGTCATGTTGTAGCCCTTGGACAGCGAGAAGACCTCGACGCCCACGTCCTTCGCACCGGGCGTCTCGAGGAAGCTCGGCGCCACGTAGCCGTCGAAGGTCACCTCCGTGTAGGCGGCGTCGTGCACCACGAGGATGTCGTTCTCTCTTGCGAACTCCACCACCCGCTCGAACAGCCCCTCGGGCAGGATCGCCCCGGTGGGGTTGTTCGGGTAGTTGAGGAACATGAGCTTGGCCCGCGCGCGGTCCTCCGCGGAGATCGCGTCCAGGTCCGGCGCGAAGCCGAGCTCCGGGACGAGCGGCATCAGCACCCACTGCGAGCCGCTCAGCGTCGGTCCCCCGGTGTAGGGCGGGTAGCCGGGGTCGGCCGCCAGGGCCACGTCCTCCGGATCGAGGAAGCCGAGGCTGAGGTTGAAGATGCACTCCTTGCCGCCGAGCGCCGGGACGATCTCCGTCTCCGCGTCGAGCTCCACACCGAAGCGGCGCCTGTAGAAGTCCACCACCGCCCCGCGGAACTCGGGGCGGCCGCGGTTCGACGGGTACTGGTGCGTGGCCGGGTCGTTGGCCGCCTCGGTGAGCGCGTCGATCACGTACTGCGGCGTGGGCAGATCGGGGTCGCCGATGCCGAGGCTGATCACGTCGACGCCCGCCGCCTTCTTCGCGGAGACCTTCCGCTCGAGCTCGGCGAACAGGTACGGGGGCAGGGCATCCAGGCGCTTACTGTGCTTCACGCAGCTCCTCCAGCAGTTCGTCACTCAGTGTGGCCGCGTACACGGGGCGCGCCCAGCCGCTCAGTTTGACACTCATGTCCTCCCCGACCTCCACCTCGAGGTCGCCGCCGTCGAGGTGCACGGTCACCGGGCTTTCGGCTCCACGCAGGACGGCCGCCACGGCGGCGCCGCTCGCGCCGGTGCCCGAGGACATCGTCTCCCCCACGCCTCGCTCGTAGATCCGCGCGGTGATCGTGTCCGGGGCGTCGCGGCGCCAGAACGACACGTTCGTGCGGTTGGGGAACAGGCCGTTCGCCTCGATTCCGGGGCCGAACGCCTGCAGGTCGAGCTGCTCGAGCTGGCCCGGCTCCACCTCGATGGCGCACTGCGGATTGCCGATGGACACGTGCTGGAAGCGAAACTCGCGACCCGCGCTCGTCACCGTGCCGGTCCCGTCATCGGGACCGTCCGGATAGTCCTTCGAGCGGGTGCTCGCCCGGCCCATGTCCACCGTGCAGGTGTCGGGCCCGGTGATGCGCGGGCGGATCTCGCCCGCGGCCGTGAGGATCGAGAACTCGTCCTGCTCGGTCCAGCCGTGCCTGCGCAGATAGAGGATCGCCTCGCGCGCCCCGTTGCCCGACAGCTCCGCCTCCGAGCCGTCCGGGTTGAAGATGCGCAGGCTCGCCACGAACCCGGGCTCGTCGGTCTTCGCGAGCAGCAGCACGCCGTCGGAGCCCACGCCCGTGTGCGGAGCGCAGATGATCTGCACCCTTCGCGGCGTCATCTCAAACGACAGGTTGGATTCCTCCACGATCAGGTAGTCGTTCCCAAGCGCTTGCCACTTCTCGAACCGCACTTGACTCCCTCGCTCGATTCCTGGCTCCCCGACTACCACGTCCGCTCGGTCCAGCGGCGCGCGTCGCGCGCTGCTCCGGAAGCGCTGTGGGATGCCGCGGCCGGCACTCGCATCCGCGACACGCGCATGCTCCGACCCCTGATCGGCGCACGGCTCGGGCCGAACGCGCCGCCGGCTGACACGACGTTCAGGGAGCTGTTCCGGACGGGGATCTTCACGCTGCTGGAGGAGGGTGACCGCTACTCGATCTCGGGGATCGCGGGCTGTCTCTGGTTGCCGAGGGGTGATTACGCCCAGTTCGAGTCGGCGGCGGACTATAAGGAATACGACCAGCCCAACCGGGCCAAGGGAGCCGTGCTGACCATCGTGCGTGAGCACGAGCGCGGCTCCGAGATCGTCACCGAGATCCGCGTCTGGTGCACCGACCGCTCGGCCTGGCGGCGCTTCCGCCCGGTGTGGCTGATCGTGGCGCCGTTCATGCGCTTCGTGCGGCTCGACCTGCTGCGCTCGGTCACGCGGCGAGCCGAAGCCGGCTGATCTCCGCCGCCACCTCCTGTGGATCGCGGCCGGTCACGTCGATCGTCTGAACGCTGGCGAGCTTGCGCATCCAGGTGAGCTGGCGCTTCGCGTACTGCCGCGTTCGGCGCTTCATCCCGTCGACGTCGCCGTTCAGCAGCTCCTGATAGCCGAGTGCCTTGCGCGCGGTACGCGACGCGCCGGCCTCCTCCACGCGGCGCACCTCCTCCACGGCGCCCGCGGCCACCATCGCTTCCACCCGCTCGTCGATCCGCCGGTACAGCTCCTCGCGCTCCATCGTCAGCCCGGCGAGCAGCGTGGGCCGCCGCATGTCGTCCGTCCAGAGCTGCGACTCACCCTCGCGCGGCTCAAGCTCTCCCATCTCGAGCAGCTCGAGCGTGCGGATGATGCGGCTCCTGTCCGTCGGCTCGATTCCCTCGACCGCCCACGGGGCGCGGTCCATCAGCTCGTGGTGCAGCTCCTCGGGGCCGCGCCGCTCCACCTCCTCGGTCCAGCGCGCCCGTACCGACGCCGGCGGCGGCGGTTGCAGCTCGAGCTGCGTGAGCGCCGCCCTCAGGTAGAGGCCGGTGCCGCCCACCACGATCGGCCGCCGGCCCTGCGCCAGCGCGTCGTCGATCTCCGCGTGCGCCAGCGGCATGAACTCGCCGACGGAGAACGTGTGCGTGGCCCGAACGAAGCTCACCAGCCGGTGCTCGAGACGCGCCTGCTCGCCGGCGCTCGCCACCCCGCTGAGGGTCTCCAGGCCGACGTACACCTGCAGCGCGTCGGCGGAGATCGCGACCGGATCTTCGCCCTTCGCGCGCAGCAGCTCGGCCAGCTCGATGGCCACGGCGGTCTTGCCGATCCCGGTCGGCCCGAAGATCGCGATTACGTCGGCGCTCAACCCAGCGCGCGCGCGAGCAGCAGCTCTTCGCCCGCGAGAGTCGTGCTCGTCGCGCCGGTTATCTCCACCTGCGCGAGCTCGCCCGGCCGCGCCACGCCCGGGAAGTTCACGGTCTTGTTGTGCCGGGTGCGGCCGCGCAGCTTGTCCGGATCCGTGCGCGACGGCCCCTCCACGAGCACCTCCACCGTGCGCCCCACGAATCGCTGCGCGCGCTCGAGCTGGATCCGCTGCACCAGCTCCACGAGCCGCTCCATGCGCTCGCGCTTCAGCTCGTGGGGCACCTGGTTCGGCAGTTCCGCCGCCTCGGTGCCGCGCCGCGGCGAGTAGATGAAGGTGAATGCGCCGTCGTAGCGCGTCTCCTCCACCACCTCGAGCGTCTGCTCGAAGTCCTCGTCGGTCTCACCGGGGAAGCCCACGATGATGTCCGTCGTGATCGCGCAGTCGGGCACGTGCTCGCGGATCAGCGCGACCCGCTCCATGTAGCGCTCGCGGTTGTAGGTGCGGCGCATCGCCTTGAGGATGCGGCTCGACCCCGACTGGAGAGGGAGGTGGATGTGCTCGCAGAGCGCCGGCAGCTCGGCGTGGGCGCGGATCACGTCCTCGCGCATGTCCTTCGGGTGCGGGCTCGTGTAGCGGATCCGCTCCACGCCATCCACCGCGTCGATCGCCCGCAGGAGCCCGGAGAAGCTCGTCTTCCTCTCGCGCGGCAGGTCGCGCCCGTAGGAGTTCACGTTCTGCCCGAGCAGCGTGACCTCGCGCACACCGTCCGCCGCCAGCCGCTCGATCTCATCGACGAGCTCGCCGGGATCGCGGCTCACCTCGCGGCCGCGCGTGGACGGCACGATGCAGTAGGAGCACCTGCAGTTGCAGCCAACGGAGATCTGAACCCAGGCCTGGAACTCGCGCTCGCGCTTCATCGGCAGGTGGCCGGAGAAGCTCTCGAACTCGAAGAAGCCCTGGGCGGTGATGCTGTCGCTGGTCAGGAACTCCGCCAGCTTGGGGATCTGCCCCGGACCGAATGCCACGTCCACGAAGGGAAACTGCTCGAACACCTCGTCCTTCACGGACTGCGCCCAGCAGCCGCCCACGCCGACGATCCGCTCCGGATCCTCGGACTTCAGCCGCTTGGCCTCGCCCAGGTGACCGAGAAAGCGGCTGTCGGCCGTCTCCCTGATCGAGCAGGTGTTGAAGAGGATCACGTCGGCGTCGGCGCGGTTGTCCGCCTCGCTGTAGCCGAGCGACTCGAGCATGCCCTTCATCCGCTCCGAGTCGTGCTCGTTCATCTGGCAGCCGAACGTGGTGACGTGGTAGGTCTTCATCCGCCCGCCCACCTTAGCGGTGGGGCCTGCGCTACTTCGCGTAGTCGGTTGCCCGGCTCTCCCGGATCACCGTGACCTTGATCTGGCCCGGGTATTCGAGCTCCTTCTCCACGTCGCGGGCGATCTGATGCGACAAGAGCGCCGCCGCGTCGTCGTCGATGTCCTCGGGGCTCACGATCACCCGCACCTCGCGACCGGCCTGCATCGCGTGCACCTTTTCCACCCCCGGATGGCGCATCGCGATCTCCTCGAGGTTGCGCAGCCGCGTGATGTACTGCTCGAGCGACTCGCCCCTCGCCCCGGGCCGTGCACCGGACAGCGAGTCGGCCACCTGCACGATCACCGCCTCGACGGTCTGCATCTCCACCTCGTTGTGGTGGGCCTCCATCGCGTGCGCGACCGCCTCGGACTCCTTGTACTTGCGCGCGATCTGTCCGCCCACGAGCGCGTGCGGACCCTCCACCTCGTGGGTCACGGCCTTGCCCACGTCGTGCAGCAGGGCCGCTCGCCGTGCGGTCTTCGCGCTGGCGCCCAGCTCGGTGGCCACCAGCGCGGCCAGGTGCGCGCACTCGATCGAGTGGGCCAGCACGTTCTGCCCGTAGCTCGTCCGGTAGTGCAGGCGCCCGAGGAGCTTCGCCAGCTCCGGATGGACGGCTCCCACGCCGGCCTCGAACACCGCCTGCTCGCCCACTTCCACGATGTGCTGGTCGATGTCCGACTTGGACTGGTAGTAGGCCTCTTCGATCCGGGCCGGGTGGATGCGGCCGTCCTGGAGCAGCTTCTCCAGGGTCAGCCGGGCGATCTCACGGCGCACCCCGTCGAAGCCGGAGAGGATCACGGCGCCGGGCGTGTCGTCGATGATGAAGTCGATTCCGGTCAGGGTCTCCAGCGCGCGAATGTTGCGGCCCTCCCTGCCGATGATGCGGCCCTTCAGGTCGTCCGACTGGAGCTCGACAACGGACACCGTCGTCTCCACGGCGTGCCCCGCCGCCATCCGCTGCATGACCGTCGCGAGGATGTTCCGCGAGCGCCTGGTGGCCTCGCGCTTGGCCTCCTCCTCCACCTGCCGGATCAGCCGCGCACTGTCGTGGCGCAGCGCGTCCTCGAGCTCCTTCAGCAGGATCTGCCGCGCCTGCCCCGCGCTGAGCCCCGCCACGCGCTCGAGCTCGCGGATGTGCTCCTGCTTCGAGGCCTTGAGCTTCTCGGCGTCGCGGTCCAGGTTCCGGGCGCGGTCCTCGAGTGACTGCTCCTTCCGGGTGACCTCCGCCAGCCGCAGGTCGAGAGCCTCCTGCTTGCTGAGCAACCGCTCCTCGATGCGCGCGATCTCCGCCCGCCGCGCGCTCAGCTCGCTTTCGCTCTCCACGTCCTCTCCGCCACCCCCGCCGCCGGTCGCGCCTCCGGATCCCTCGGCCGGCTCCCTTCCACGACCGTTGATTCGCGGCCCGACCGGCGCGAGCCGCTCACCGCGGGTGCGCATGCTGAGCATCACCACTGCCGCGGAAACGACTGCCGCCACAACCCCCGCCAGCACGATCTCCATCTCGGTGTCTCCATTCCGGTGCTTCCCGGCACCGGCGTCAAGTAACGGTCAAGCGGTGCGTCCCGGGCTCCGCAAGACACCAAGCTGCTTCTTGGCGGGATGCGCGCCTGCAGCGCGCGCACAGTGCGACTAGGGACGCGCTCCCCTACTCCTTTCGAGCTCGTCCGCTGAGGGTGTCAGAAGGCAGGAAGTCAAAGATCGAAAAGGTTGGATAACCCCGCATCAAAAAGCGTCAGTTTGCTGGCTCTTTGTCTCACGGCGACCGATCCGGCCGCTGCGAGAAGGGTAGACCCACGGGATGGGCGGCGCAAGAGCGCCGGACGCAGAGGAGGGACCTCGCCAGCGAGGGTCAGCGCCTGAGGCCCAGGAAGGGGCGCGAAAACCGAGGAGACCAAGGACGCAGGGAGGTCGTAGGGCGACAGCCCGCGACCGACCGAGGACGCAGGTATCCGACGGTTTGCAGCGTCCCCGCCGACGGAGAGCAGCAACCCCGGTAGGCGGGCGGCCCTGCGCCGCCCGCACCTTGGGGTAACGACGGTGCGCGGCTAGGCCGCTTCCGCCGCAGCTTCTGCGACGACCTCTTCGTCGGGCGCCTTGGCCTCGGCGACCGCCGCCGCCGGGTCGAGCTCGGCTACCTCGGCCCCGCCGTGGGCCGGCGTCAGGCCGATCGCCGCGTAGATCTTCTGCTCGATCTCCTTCGCAACGGCCGGGTTCTCGCGCAGGTAGGCCTTCACGTTGTTGCGGCCCTGGCCCAGGCGGTCGTCGCCGTAGGAGAAGAACGAGCCGGACTTCGAGACGATGTCGTGCTCGAGGCCCAGGTCGATCAGGCAGCCCTCGGCGGAGATGCCCTCGCCGTACTCGATGTCGAACTCGGCCTGGCGGAACGGGGCCGCCACCTTGTTCTTCACGACCTTCACGCGCACCCGGTTGCCGACCGCCTCGGTGCCCTCCTTGAGGGTCTCGATGCGGCGGATGTCGAGGCGCTGCGACGAGTAGAACTTCAGCGCCCGGCCGCCCGGCTGCGTCTCCGGCGAGCCGAACATCACGCCCACCTTCTCGCGGATCTGGTTCGTGAACATACAGAGCGTGTTGGTGCGGTTGAGGTTGCCGGCCAGCTTGCGCATCGCCTGACTCATCATCCGCGCCTGGAGGCCGACCGTCTGGTCGCCCATCGCACCCTCCAGCTCGACCTTCGGCGTCAGCGCCGCGACCGAGTCGACCGCCACCACGTCGATCGCGCCCGAGCGAATCAGGAGATCCGCGATCTCGAGCGCCTGCTCGCCATGGTCCGGCTGCGAGACCAGCAACTCGTCGACATCCAGCCCGATGCGCTTCGCGTAGGCGGGGTCCATGGCGTGCTCGGCGTCGATGAAGGCGCAGATGCCCCCGGCCTTTTGAGCCTCGGCCAGCACGTGGTAGACGAGCGTGGTCTTACCCGAGCTCTCCGGCCCGAATATCTCCACGATGCGCCCGCGTGGGAAGCCTCCCACGCCGAGCGCTATGTCGAGCGAGAGGGCGCCCGACGGGATCGCGGCCACCTTCACGGCCGCCGCCTCGTCGCCCATTCGCATGATCGATCCCTGGCCGAACTGACGCTCGATCTGGGTGAGCGCGCTGTTCAGCGCGGAATCGCGGGCCTTCGCGGCCTTCTCAGTGTCCGTGTCCATATGGGTACTCCTCGCGTTCTTCGAGATGAATCGCAGGCTACGGACCGCTTCGGACAGCATTCAAGACGCAAACGCAAACCCTTCGCAAGGACTTTGTGACAAGCACGTAACAGCCGATAAAGCCATAGATGAGCAGGCGCCTCCTCCCCGCTGCCGTCTTCCTGATCGCCCTCGTGGCGCTGTTCGCCACCAAGGGCGGCGACGGCCTCCCCCTGCCCGCCAGAACCGCGGTCGCCGCGGCGAAGACGGACCCGGCGGTCGCCAACCAGCTCAGGGCCTACGGCTACGACCACACACAGGTCACGCGGCTCGACGAAACGACAGACCGCGTCTCCTTCTTCGACGGCCCGCGGATCCGGGCGATCGCGGCCGTCAACACGAACGAGGAGGTCCGGCACACCCAGACGTTCAAGCCCGGCTCACCCCGCTATGGCTCGAAGACGAGCGACAGCCCCTGGCTCCTGGCGATCCTCAGCATCGCGTTCTTCGCCGCGACGGCCACGCGGCCGCTCAGGAGCATGCGCAACCTCGACGTGATCGCCCTGCTGGCCTTCGCCATCCCGATCCTGGCGGGCGATCACCAGCTCCTCACGCTGAGCGTGGTCTCCGGCTACGTCCCGCTCGCGTACCTCTGCGCGCGCTGCGCCTGGCGAGCCACTCACGACGAGAAAACGCCCGCAAGCCCGCTCGTGGAGCGCATCCCCGCCCACTACATCGCCGCGGCGGCGATCCTCCTGGCGTTCATGGCGGTCGGGTCGAGCGGCGCGATCGACGTCGGCTTCGCATCCACGGCCGGCGCCACCCTCCTCCTGCACGGCACGCTGCCCTACGGCCACATGCCCGCCGACGTGGTGCACGGCGACACCTACCCGCTCCTCAACTACGTCCTCTACCTCCCGGCGGCCGTCATCGCGCCCGT
>DATNBJ010000074.1:0-3941 GCA_035572055.1 Thermoleophilaceae bacterium
GTGATCGAGCGCGTCCGCATCGGCGGCCTGTTGCACGACCTGGGCAAGCTCGGCGTGCCCGAGAACGTGCTCACCAAGGAGGACGATCTCGACGAGGGCGACTGGAACGAGATCCGCCGCCACCCGCTCGTGGCCGCCCGCATCCTCGACTCGCACACCGTGGCCGACATCCGCGGCTGGATTCTGAGCCACCACGAACGTCCGGACGGGCAGGGGTACCCGAACGGCCTCGCGGGCGACGAGATCCCGCTCGAGGCGCGGATCCTCGCGGTGGCCGACGCCTACGAGGCGATGACGTCCGAGCGCATCTACCGCACGGCGATGTCGGCCGGGGAGGCCCGCGTGGAGCTGCAGCGCGGAATCGGCCTGCAGTTCGACGAGCGCGTGGTGCAGGCCTTCACCCGGGTCCTCGATCGCCTGGGCGTTCCCCGCTGAGTGCATGATTGCGCTCTGCGCCGGGTTACGCCAACCGTGGTAATACTGGAAAGGGGCGCCACAGCGCCGCCGCGAGCAGGAAAGCTCGCGGGTTAACCTTCTTGATCCGTCCAAGCGACCTAGGAGCTGACTTCCTCACCGATGGCAAAGCAGATGTCGCCCCTCCCCGATGCGAAATCCGTTCGCGTCAATCCCAGCGCCGCTGAGCTGAAGGAACTCGCGGCAAAGATGCCGAACGCGCGCCGCACCGTCTACGACAACCTGAACGTCCAGACCGAGGTACTCGCACGCTCGAAGGCATCCACGTTCCTCGTCTTGGACGACCCGGATTCGAGCACCCATCAGGCGATCTCACGCGAGGAAGGCGAGCGCATCGCCAAGCTCCAGGACGACTACATCGCGGGCCAGGACATGATCGTGGTGGACGGCTACATCGGCGACGACCCGGACTTCCGCACCCCCGCGCGCCTCTACATCGAGGAGGCCAACGCCAACATCGCCGGGATGCAGAAGCAGCTCTACTTCGACCTCGAGGAAGACGGCGACGGCTTCCAGCCCGAGCTCACGGTGATCTACACGCCCAACCTGAAGGTGGACGGCTACCCGAACGACCGCATCATCTCGGTCGACCTCGACCAGGGCGTCACGCGCGTGTGTAACTCCGACTACTTCGGCGAGTCGAAGAAGGGCGGGCTGCGCATGTGGAACAAGCTCGTCTACGACCGCGGCGGCCTGCCGCTGCACGCCGGCTGCAAGGTCATCCCCACCGACGACGGTGACCGCGTGGGCCTGATCGTGGGCCTCTCCGGCACCGGCAAGACCACCACCACGTTCACGCGCCAGAACGGCTCGCTGCCGATTCAGGACGACTTCGTGGCGATGATGCCGGGCGGCAAGGTGTACGCCACCGAGGCCGGCTGCTTCGCGAAGACATTCGCTCTGAGCGACGCGGACGAGCCGACGATCTACAACGCCGTGACCAAGCCCGAGGCCTACCTCGAGAACGTGTCGCAGGACGAGCGCGGCGAGCTCGACTTCTTCGACACGAGCTACACGCAGAACGGTCGCGCCACGTTCGCGTTCAGCGCGATCGAGGCGGGCGACGCGCGGCAGCTCGACCACGCCCACTTCCTGCTGATCCTCAACCGCAACGAGAACATCATCCCGGCGGTGGCCAAGCTGAACGCCCAGCAGGCGGCGGCGTACTTCATGCTCGGCGAGACGCAGGGCACGAGTGCCGGCGGCGCCGAGGAGGCGGGCAAGTTCCTGCGCGTGCCGGGCACGAACCCGTTCTTCCCGGACGACCACGACCACCAGGGCAACCGCTTCCTGGAGCTGATGGCCGACCACCACCTGGACGTCTACATCATGAACACCGGCCGGGTGGGCGGTGGCGACGCGGACGACCGCTCGCGCAAGGTGAAGATCCCGCATTCCTCGGCGATCGTGAAGGGCATCGCCGAGGGGACGATCGAGTGGCAGAAGGACCCGGACTTCGGCTACCAGGTGGCCACCAGCGTGCCGGGCATCGACGAGGCGGACTCCGGAATCCTCCGCCCCCGCGAGCTGTACGAGTCGCAGGAGCGCTCGGAGGAGTACCAGAAGATCGTCGACAAGCTCAAGTCGGAGCGCGTGGAGTACCTGCAGAAGTACCCGGCGCTTTCTGCCGAGATCGTCAACGCCGTTCGGTGACTCGTGACTCGTGACTCGAGTCACCAGTCACGAGTTACGAGAAGCGACTCTCACATCGCGGCGGCCACTAGCGTTGTACCCACGTGGCGATTCCGCCCTTCCAGACGTTCCTAGATTCCGAACGCGACACCGTTTTTCGCTTCCTCGTGGCCACCGTCGGCCCCGATGAGGCGGAGGACTGCTTCCAGGAGACCTTCATCTCGGCGCTGCGGGCGTATCCGCGGCTGAAGCCGGATTCGAACCTGCGCGCGTGGGTGCTGAAGATCGCCCACCGCAAGGCGCTCGACCTCTTCCGTGCGCGGAAGCGGCGGCCGCTGCCGGTGGAGGAGGTTCCCGAGCGGGCGGTGATGGCGTCGCCGAACGGCAGCTCGGATGTCTGGGCGGTGGCACGCGACCTGCCGACTCGGCAGCGCGAGGCCCTGCTCTTCCGCTTCGCGGCGGACCTGCCCTACTCGGACCTGGCCGAGGCACTCGGCTGCACCGAGGAGGCGGCGCGACAGCGGGTGAGCGAGGCGGTCAGGAATTTGAGAAAGGTCATGCAGTGATGAACGAGCTCGAGAAGATGCTCAGGGGAGAGCTGTCCGTGGACGGTGCGCGGGCGGCGGCGGACCGGTTCGCGGAGCGCGCGGCGGCCGAGGGGCTGCTCGACGTCGCGTACGCGACGGTGGACTCGCCGCTCGGCAAGCTGCTGGCGGCGCAGACGAAGCGCGGGCTGGTGGAGCTGGCCTACGAGGACCGCGACGCCGACGCTCTCCTCGCGGAGCTGAGCAGCAAGCTGTCGCCGCGGCTGCTCGAGGCGCCGGCCCAGTTCGACGATGTCCGCCGGCAGCTCGAGGAGTACTTCGAGGGCCGGCGCACCGACTTCGAGCTGCCGATCGACTGGAGCCTCAGCCAGGGGTTCACCCAGCGGATCCTGCAGGCCACGGCGAAGGTGCCGTTCGGCCAGCTCGCCACCTACCGTGAGATGGCCACGAAGGCCGGTAACGAGCGGGCGGTGCGGGCCGCGGGCAACGCGCTCGGGTCGAATCACATCCCGATCGTGGTGCCGTGCCACCGGATCATCCGAACGGGTGGCGCCCTCGGCGGCTACACCGGCGGCCTGGAGCGCAAGGAGTTCCTGCTGAAGCTGGAGGGCGTGCTGCTCTAGTGCTGGCCGTCGCTGCCCGTGGCGGCGGCGGGCGGGCGCGACTCCTCGGCCAGCGAGGTGATCGCCAGGTCGCCCCGGGCGGCGTCCTCCAGCACCTCGGCGGCCTCCTCGGCGGAGCGCGCGTACAGCTCGACGAGCATGTGGATCACGATCTGGTCGCCCTCGTGCTTGTGGAAGCGCACGTGGGTGAAGAACTCGCGGGTGCCGTGGTCGCCGAAGGCGCCGAAGGCCAGGGAGTCGGCCGCGTCCGGGCCGGAGCAGCTCTCCACCTGATCGCCGTCGACGGTCACGGTGCAGGACGCCACCCAGGGCGTGCCCGCCACCATGCGCTCCCAGCGGTCCTCGACCGCCTCGATCTTGCTGATCCGGCGTCCGTTCTCCTCGTAGAAGGTCAGGTTGAGGTGGGGCTGGTCGTGCAGGCAGTCCAGGCACTGGACGACCGCCTCCTGGACCTCCTCGACCGGGTCGACCGCCTCAGCGGTCTCCGGGTCGACCTTGAGGACGCCCTCGTAATGCACCTGCACCTCGAGATTTTGGGACCAGCAGCGGTAGCAGCGGAGCCAGCTCGAGGCGGTGCCTATGGAATCTCTCGCCTCCATCTATCTCATTATGCTCCGGACCTATGCGCGCGACCATGGTCGCAACGATCATTGTTGCCTGTTGCGCG
>DATNBJ010000075.1:0-3478 GCA_035572055.1 Thermoleophilaceae bacterium
GATCGCGAGGGCGATCAGCGCGAGCACGACGGCGGCCAGCGTCTTCGCGGCCATCACCCGCGTGCGCTGCGGCACGAGCGAGAACGTGATCATCGCCGTCCGCTGCGACCACTCGGACGTGACGAGCAGGATGCCGAGCACCGGCAGGAGCGCCGAGAGTCCCTGGCTCGTGCCCGAGAAGTAGTCCATGAACTGGTGGTCCTGCACGTGGCCCGCAAGCGCGTTCACCACCACCACGAGCACGGCGAGCGCGAGCACCGAGAGCTGGAGCCAGAAGCCGGCCTTGGTGTCCGTCATCTTGCGCAGCTCGACCAGCGTCAGCCGGGAGAGGGGCGGGCGGGTCGCAGGGGCGGCGCTCACGCCTCTTCCTCCTCGTCGGCGGTGAGGTCGAAGAAGAGCTTCTCGAGGCCCGCGTGCTCAGAGGGCGCCAGGTGGCTCAGCGCGACACCGCCCGACAGCGCGGCCCGGCCCACCGCCTCGGGATCGGCGTCCACGATGAGGCCTCCGTCGCCGGCCGGGCTCGCGCTCAGCCCCGCCGACGCGAGCGCCCGCACGAGCGCGTCGTTGTCCGGGGCGCGCACCAGCGTTCCCGCCGCGGCCAGCAGCTCGGCGCGCGTGCCCTGCGCCACCAGCTTCCCGTCACGGATGATCAGGAGCTGGTCGGCGATCGCGTCCACCTCGTAGAGCAGGTGCGACGAGAGGAAGACCGTGCCGCCCTTGGCGGCGAAGTCGCGCAGCAGCGCGCGCATCCAGCGCATGCCCTCCGGGTCGAGGCCGTTGGCGGGCTCGTCGAGGATCAGCACCTCGGGATCGCCGAGCAGCGCGTGCGCGATGCCGAGCCGCTGGCGCATGCCCAGCGAGTACTGGCGCACGCGCTTGCGGGCGGCCGAGCGGTCGAGCCCCACGCGCTCGAGCAGCTCGTCGACGCGGCCGTCGTCCACGCCGATCGTCTGCGCCCCGATCGTGAGCGCCTCGCGGCCGCGGCGGCCCGGATGCTGCGCCGAGGCGTCCAGCAGGATCCCCACGCGGTGTCCGGGGTTGGCGATGTCCTGGTAGCGCGTGCCGAGCACGGTGGCGTGCCCGTCGTCGGGCGCGGCCAGGCCGCAGACCATCTTCATCGTGGTGGTCTTCCCCGCGCCGTTGGGCCCGAGGAAGCCGGTGACGGTGCCCGGATCGCAGCGGAAGGACACGTCCTGCACCACCGCCCTCCCGCCGTAGCGCTTGGTCAGGCCGCTCGATTCGATCACTGCCCTGGACAATAGGGGCGGTGAGGGTCGTGGTAATCGGAGCCGGGTTCGCGGGGCTGGCAGCAGCCGATGAGCTCGCACGCGCCAGGAACGAGGTTCTGGTGCTCGAGGCGCGCGATCGCGTGGGCGGCCGCGTGCACTCCGTGGAGTTCGCCGGCGCGACCGTCGAGCGGGGGGCGGAATGGATCCTGCCCGGCAACACAACGGTGGCCGAAACCGCTTCCCGCCTCGGGCTGGAGCTGTGGGTGAAGGGCGCGAAGTACGGCGACCGCGAGCCGCGCGGGGGAGATCCGGTCACGCGGGAGGAGATGCTCGCCGCGGCCGCGCGCATCCGCGAGCTCGACCCGAGCGGCGAAGGCAGCATCGCGGAGCGCCTGCGCGACCTCGATGCGAGCCCCGGCGTGTACGAGGCGCTGGTCGCGCGCATCGACGTGAGCGCGGGCCACCCGGCGACCGACATCGAGGGGACGGGCCTCGCCGAGAGCGGCGCCTCGTTCGGCGACTTCGACTGCCACACGGTGGCGGGCGGGAACCAGCGGATCGCCACCGCGCTCGCCGACGGCCTCGACGTGCGTCTGAACGAGCCCGTGCGCCGCATCGAGTGGTCCGACACCGGCGCGCGCGTGAACGACGCGGACGCCGACGCGGTGGTCCTGGCGGTTCCCGCCGGCCCGACCACCGACATCGCGTTCGATCCGCCGCTGCCCGACGCCAAGCGCAGGGCGCTCGAGTCGGTGGTCTACGGCCAGGTGGCGAAGCTGTTCGTGCCGCTGCGAACGCCGGCGCCTCCGAGCGCGACGATGAACGTGCCCGGCCGCTTCTGGTGTTACACGCAGCTCGGCCCCGACGGGCGGTCGTCGCCCGTGCTCGGCAGCTTCGCCGGCACGCTGCGGGCGATCGAGAACCTGCCGCCCGAATGCTGGAGGACGGCCCTCGCCGAGCTGCGGCCGGACCTGGAGCTTGACGGCGACAGCCTCCACGTGACCTGGCACGACGACCCCTGGGCGCGCGGCGGCTACTCCGCGCGCTCGATCCGATCCCCGATGGACGACGAGGAGCTGCAGCGCCCCCTCGGCTGCCTGTCGTTCGCCGGTGAGCACACCGCGGGCGACTGGCACGGCCTGATGGAGGGGGCGCTGCGAAGCGGACTGCGCGCGGCGTCTCGGCTGCGGCCGTAGAACAGCACGCTCGAGAGGGCCACGAAGAGGTTCGGGGGCTCGTTCGGCTCGGCGCAAACGCGAACTGAGCCGTTCGGATACCCCCACGGCGAGAACGCCAGGCTGCCGCATGGTTGCGGGGTCAACGGTCCGTAATCCTGCGGACACCGACCGTGAACCCCACGACCAAGGACTCCACTCAATGCAACTGACCCGCCGCGTCACCCTGGGCGTCGTATGCCTCGCCACCGCGATGCTCATGCTCGACATCGCCGTGGTGAACACCGCGCTGCCGGACATCTCCCGCGACCTGAACACCGACCTGAACGGCCTCCAGTGGGTCGTCGACGCGTACACCCTCGCGCTCGCCAGCGTCGTGCTCACCGCGGGCTCGCTCGCCGACCGCCTCGGCCGCAAGCGGCTCTTCATCGGTGGCCTCGGACTGTTCACGGCCTCCTCGCTCGCGTGCGCGCTCGCCGGCACGATCGAGGTGCTCGACGCGGCCCGCGCGGTGCAGGGCCTCGGCGCCGCCGTGATGTTCGCCACGTCGCTCGCCCTGCTGGCCAATGCCTTCCAGGACGCCAAGGAGCGCGCCGGCGCCCTGGCCGTGTACGGCGCCACGATCGGCGCCTCGTTCGCGGTTGGCCCGCTGGTCGGCGGCGCCCTCACGAGCGGCTTCGGCTGGCGCTCGATCTTCCTGATCAACGTGCCGATCGGCCTGCTCACGATCGCGGCGACGGTGAAGTACGTGAAGGAGTCGCGCGACGAGCACGCCCGCAAGATCGACTGGGCCGGCCAGGTCGTCCTCGGCGGCGGCCTCTTCCTGCTGGTGCTCGCGCTGCTGCGCGGCAATGACCAGGGCTGGACCAGCACGGCGATCGTCGCCGAGCTGAGCGCCGCCGTCGTGCTGCTCGCGGTGTTCGGCCTGATCGAGAGCCGGGTCCGCGAGCCGATGCTGCCGCTCGGCCTGTTCAAGAACCGCACGTTCGCCGGCGCGCAGCTCGGAGTGTTCGCGATCTCCGGCTCGTTCTTCGCGATCTTCCTCTACACCACGCTCTACCTGCAGAACGTCCT
>DATNBJ010000076.1:0-4431 GCA_035572055.1 Thermoleophilaceae bacterium
GGGGCTGACCAACTGGGAGTACGGGTTGCTCTGCGAGGAGATGGGCCGCAGCCCTGTCGTCGCCTCGATGGCCTTCAACTGCGCCGCGCCTGACACCGGCAACATGGAGATCCTCGCCGAGCACGGCACGGACGCGCAAAAGGACCGTTGGCTGCGCCCGCTGCTCGAGGACCACGTGCGCAGCTGCTTCTCGATGACCGAGCCGGACACCGCGGGCTCGGACCCCACCGGCCTCGCCACGCAGGCCGAGCTCGACGGGGACGAGTGGGTGATCAACGGGCACAAGTGGTTCACCTCGGGCGCGGTCGGCGCGTCGCTGGCGATCGCGATGGTCGTGACCGATCCCGACGCCGCCCCGCACAAGCGGGCGAGCATGATCCTCGTGCCCACCGACGCGCCGGGCTTCAACCTGGTGCGCCCGGTGCCGGTGATGGGCCACGATGGCGGCCCCGGCCACTGCGAGATCCTCTACGAGGACTGCCGCGTGCCGGCCGACAACCTGCTCGGCGAGCGCGGCGCGGGCTTCAAGATCGCGCAGGACCGCCTCGGACCCGGCCGCATCCACCACTGCATGCGCGCGATCGGCGGGGCCGAGCGGGCCTTCGAGATCATGTGCCGGCGGGCCAACGAGCGCGAGTCTTTCGGCGGCAAGCTCGCCGAGAAGCAGTTCGTCCAGGACTTCGTGGCGCGCTCGCGGATGGAGATCCACGGCGCCCGGCTGATGGTGCTGCACGCCGCCTGGAAGATGGACACCGAGGGCAAGCGGGCCGCGCGCCAGGAGATCTCGATGATCAAGGTCGTGGCGGCCAACGTGTTCATGGACGTGCTCGACCGCGCGATCCAGGTGCTGGGCGCGCTCGGCGTCTCCGACGACACGCCGGTGGCTTCGATGTGGCGCCACGGCCGCATGCTGCGCATCGCCGACGGGCCCGACGAGGTCCACAAGATGGTGATCGCGCTGCGCGAGCTGAACCGCTTCAAGGTCGAAGAGCCCCAGCCGGTCGCGTGATCAGCGAGGAGCAGCGGCACTTCGTGGAGTCGATCCGCGACTTCTGCGCGCGCGAGTGCACGCCGGAGAAGCTCGCGGAGCTCACCGACGGGTTCAAGGATCCGCACAACCACGACATGGCCGCCAGGATGGCCGAGCTGGGCTGGTACGGCCTCTGCATCCCGGAGGAGTACGGCGGCTCCGACGGCAGCTTCCTCGACGCCAGCCTGTTCCTCGAGGAGACCACCCGCGGCCAGGCGCCGATCGGCGCCTACGCCGTCACGCTGATCTGCGTGGGAGCGCTGGACCGCTTCGGCACCGAGGAGCAGAAGCGGGACCTGCTGGGCCGCGTTGCCGCCGGCGGCACGCTGGCGATCGCGATGTCGGAGCCGGAGGCGGGCTCGGACGTGGGAGCGCTCAAGACCTCCGCGGTCCGCGACAACGGCGAGTGGGTGCTGAACGGCTCGAAGATGTGGTGCTCGTTCGCCCACAAGGCCAGCCACGTGCTGATCGTCTGCCGCACCGAGCGCACCGAGAACAAGCACGAGGGCATGTCGATGATCTTCGTGCCCCGCGAGACCGAGGGCTTCACCATCACGCCGATCGACACGCTGGGCGGTGAGGACACCAACGAGCTGCACCTCGATGACGTGCGCGTGCCCGAGGACGCGCTGCTCGGGCAGGCCGGCGCCGGCTGGACCCAGCTCATGGCCGGGCTGAACAAGGAGCGCGTGATTCTGGCCTCCACCGCGCTCGGCCTGGCCCAGCGGGCGTTCGACGACGCGCTCGCGTACGCGAAGGAGCGGCGCCAGTTCGGCCGCCCGGTCGGCACCTTCCAGGCCCTCCAGCACAAGTTCGCGGAGATGGCCACGGACCTGGCCCGCACGCGCCTGCTCGTCCGCGAGATCGCCCGGCTCACCGACGAGCAGCCCGACCGCATGCTGCCGCAGGAGGCCTCGATGGCGAAGCTCGCGGCCACCGAGCTTGCAAAGCGCTGCGCGCTCGACGGTCTCCAGATCATGGGCGGCTACGGCTACGCGACGGAGTATCCGATGGAGCGCCACCTGCGCGCGGCCGTGGTCACGACCATCTACGGCGGCACCTCGGAGATCCAGAAGAACATCATCGCCAAGACCCTGGGTCTCTAGCGCTGTCGTAAATACCTCGCCCGGGGCTAAACGCGCCGGATTGGAGTGCCGATACGACCCGGATGGACCAGAAGGTCCTACGATCTGTCGGCCTCCTGCGGGCCTTCGTGGTGCTCAGCGCAGTTGTCCTCGCGGGCGGCGCTGTCGTTCTGGGCTTCGTGCTCAGCCACTCCGTCCGCAGCGAGGCGATGAACGACCGGCGAGACAGCCTGGCGCAGTACGTCGACGGCGTGCTCGCTCCCGAGCTCGAGCACAACGGCCACCTCGCGATCACCCGCGTGCTGCCGCCGGAGATGGCGCGGCAGCTCGCCAACCGCCCGGACATCCTCAGCGTGAAGGTCTGGCGGCCCGACGGCGTGATCGCCTACACGAACCTCGAGCCCGATCGGATCGGCAAGCGCTTCGAGATCGACGACGACCTGAAAGAGGCGCTCGGCGGCGAGGGCGAAGCGGCGTTCGCGAACTTCGCCAAGCAGGAGGACGCGGCCGAGGCCGGCCTGGGCGTGAAGCACGTGGTGGAGGCGTACGTGCCGATCCGCGTGTCCGCCAGCGGGCCGCCGATCGGCGCCTACGAGATCTACGCGAACGCGACCAAGCTCGTGGCCAGCATCGCGGCGCGCCAGCGCCTCATCTGGGCGGCCACCGGCGGCGTCTTCCTGGTTCTGTGGCTCGGCTCGGTGCTGCTCGTGCGCGGCGCCTCCAGCACCCTCCGCCGGCAGTGGCGCGAGCTGCAGGAGCACTCGGCCGCGCTGGCCGAGTCCTACGAGAAGCTCGAGACCAGCACGCTCGAGGCGATCGAGAGCCTGAACGCCACGGTGGAGGCGAAGGACCCGTACACGGCCGGCCATTCGAAGCGCGTGCACGACATCTCGTTGCAGATCGGCCTGCGGTTGGGGCTCAGCGAGCCGGAGCTCGACGCGCTCCGCTACGGCGCCCTCTTCCACGACATCGGCAAGATCGCGATCCCCGACGCGATCCTCACCAAGCCGGCCGCGCTCACCGACGAGGAGTACGAGCTGATGAAGACGCACTCGCTCGAGGGCGCGCGCATCGCCGCGAAGTTCGGCCGCCTGCGCGAGTCGGTGCCGGTGATCCGCCACCACCACGAGCGCTGGGACGGCCGCGGCTACCCGGGCGGCCTTGCCGACGAGCGCATCCCGCGCAGCGCAACGATCGTGGGCCTGGCCGACGCCTGGGACGCCATGACCACCGAGCGCCCCTACAGCGCGGCGCTGAGCCACGTCGCGGCGCTCGAGGAGCTGCGCCTCGGGCGCGGCACGCAGTTCTCACCCGAGGTGGTCGACGCGATGCTGGGCCTGGCCGCTGAGGGCAAGATCCTGGTGCAGCGCGCGCCCGCGCCGGTGGATCACACCGCTCTCAACTCGGTCAGCTCCGTCAAGTAGCGTCGCCACTCGACCTCGACGTCCGCGGCGCTCTCGAGGAACGCCTTCTCGATCGCCCGCCGCTGGCCCTTCGGGTGCAGCCGCGACGCCAGCGCCACGCAGGCGCGCCTTCCCTTCTCCCGCTCGAGCAGGCCGAACAGCGTGCCGCCGAGCAGGAACGCGTCCCGCGCCGACGGCGGGAAGCGCGGCCGGCCGCCCTCGTGCAGGCGCCGCGCGATCGCGCCGCGCAGAAAGCGCGCCTGGCCGGAGAAGTACACGGCGGCGCCCTCGCACAGCCACGCCCAGGCGGCGTAGCGCCAGAAGCGGGGCGGGGTGAACGGGGGCGGCAGCCGTCCGTTGTTCGCGCTGACCACCACGTGCGCGTACTCGTGGAGCGGCGCGAGGCGCAGAGCCTCGAGCGAGCCGGGCACGGCTGACGCGCGGGCGTCGCGGACGTCGCGCGCCAGCACGTGGATCTCCTGCCAGCCGAACCAGCCCGCGTAGTAGCGCCGGCTGGCGGGCGCCGCCGCGGCGCGGGCCAGCGGCAGCGAGGGATGCGCGATCGAGAGCTGGGTGGCCGACGGGTGGATCACCACGGAGATGTCGCCCGGCACGCGCTCGAACGACTCGGCGAGCTGCGAGCGGAACCCCTCCAGCTCGCGGAGCGTCTGCTTCGCCTCCTCGGTCAGCCGTGCGTCGTGGCGCGCCGAGAAGGACGGCGACTGCGTCTCACCCCATGCCATCGACCCACTCTGGCACGCCGCGGCGCGCCGGGGTCAGCAGCTGCTCTTGGGGTCCTTGCCGGAGCAGGCGTCCTTGCCCGCCCCGCCGCTGTCCCTGTCCTTGCCGGAGCCGCCGCTCAGCTTGTCGTTGCCGGCGCCGCCGCTCAGCCTGTCGTTCCCGGCGCCGCCGC
>DATNBJ010000077.1:0-25258 GCA_035572055.1 Thermoleophilaceae bacterium
GCAGCCTGCGGCCCAGCGTCGGCATCCCGCCGCGGCGCGCCGAGCACGCGTCGCAAGGTCTCCTGAACGGCGCCCATCCCGGGACGGGATGCTGCCAGAACAGGCGGAACGCGGCGCCACCTGCCGCGCGGTGTCGGTTATCCACGAAATACGGCGTCAACTGACGCCAGCGGGTGTCCCGGACGCTGACCCCAGAATAGGGTCCGCGCCAATGCCCAACCTCCTCCGCCCCACCGGCTCCGACGAGCATTTCGGCTCCGCCCCGCTCGAGCTCTTCTTCGACCTCGTCTTCGTCTTCGCGATCACGCAGATCTCGCATCTGCTCATCAGCCACCTGACCTGGGAAGGGGCCGGACAATCCGCCGTCGCTCTGCTCGTGGTCTGGTGGGCCTGGCAGTACACGACCTGGGTCATGAACGAGCTCGATCCCGAGTCGAACCTCGTTCAGCTCCTGCTGATCGCGCTGATGCTCGCCAGCATGCTGATGGCGATCGCCATACCCAAGGCGTTCGGCGAGCGGGCGCTGCTGTTCGCGGCGAGCTACGTCGCGATCCAGGTCGGGCGGCACGCGTTCCTCACGTTCGTGGCCGCACCGAGCGGCTCGCACGAGCGCGCGCGGGCCGAGCCCATCCTCATCTGGTTCTGCGCCTCGGGCGTCCTCTGGATCGCGGGCGCCATCGCGAACGGCCCGGCGCGCACCGCTCTGTGGCTCGCCGCGCTCGCCGTCGACTACGGCGCTCCGCTCGTCGTCTACTGGGTTCCGGGCGAACGGCGGGTCAGCGCGGACGATTGGCAGGTCAGCACCGCCCACTTCACGGAGCGCTTCGGGCTGTTCGTGATCATCGCCCTGGGCGAGTCGATCGTCGTGACCGGGGCGACCACGTCGGAGCTCAACCTCGACACCGCCACCGTCGTCGCGTTCGTCCTGGCCTTCATCTCCACCGCGGCGTTCTGGTGGCTCTACTTCAGCTCGGTCTCGCACCTCTGGCAGCAGGCGCTCGAATCCACCGACCACCGCACGGAGCTCGCCCGCGACGCGTACACCTACGGGCACATCCTCATCATCGCGGGCATCATCCTCGCGGCGGTCGGCGACGAGATCATGATCACGCGGACCACCCACGACGTAACGACAGCCGAGCTGATGGCCCTCGTCGCGGGCCCGACGCTCTACCTCCTCGCGCAGGCGGCGCTGCGCTACCGCATCACGCACACGCTCAGCCCGCGAAGACTCACCGGAGCCGCCGTGTGCGTCGTGATCGGGCTGGCGGGAGGCGGCCAGCCGGCGCTTGCGGTCGGCGGGCTGCTCGCGGCGGTGCTCGCGGCAGTCGTCGTCGCCGACCTCATGGTGGCCGCGCGCCGATGAGTCTCGGCAAGTGCGCCAGTCTCCCTTCCAACTGACACGATCCAGGAGAGACACATGAGCACTTTCTTCCTCGACATCTCGATCTCGCTCGATGGCTACGTCGCCGGCCCGAACATCACGCTCGAGGAGCCGCTCGGCAAGCGCGGCGAGCAGCTCCACGAGTGGGTCTTCGCCACCAGGGGCTGGCGCGAGCCGCACGGGCTCGAGGGCGGCGAGGACAGCGCCGACTCGGAGATCGTGAAGAAGACGGTCGAAAACGTGGGCGCCACCATCATGGGCCGGCGGATGTTCAGCGGCGGCGCGGGACCCTGGGAGAGCGATCCGAACGCCGATGCCTGGTGGGGCGACGACCCGCCGTTCCACAACCCGGTCTTCGTCCTCACGCACCACGCGCGCGAGTCGCAGCCCAAGCAGGGCGGCACCACGTTCCACTTCGTCACCGACGGGATCGAGGCGGCGTTCGCACAGGCGCGCGAGGCGGCGGGCGACAAGAAGATCCAGCTCTCCGGCGGCGCCCAGGCCGCTCAGCAATACATGCAGGCGGGACTGCTGGACGAGATCCACCTGCACGTGGCGCCGGTGCTCCTCGGCGGCGGCCAGCGGCTGTTCGACGGCCAGACGAACGAGCTCGAGCGCGTGAGCAGCTCCGAGTCGCCAAGCGGTGCGATCCACATCAGCTACCGCCTGGTGAAGTAGCTACCCGCGCGGCACCTGGCAGAGGTAGAGGTCGTTGCGGAGCGGTCCCGAGCGAGACATCACGCCGTGCCGCTCGGCGGCGGACTCATCCATCTCCTCCGCGTACGGCACGACGCACACGCGGAACCCGGCCTGCGTCAGGCGATCCTCCAGGTCGAGCCCGTAGGCGCGCAGGCCTCCGGCCTCCACCGTCCGCTTCAGGTCGGCGTTCACCGGGGCCTGGATCACGGCCAGGCCGTCGGGCGAGAGGACGCGGCGCAGCTCTTCCATTGCCCTGAGGTCGTCCGGAGCGCCCTCCAGCACGTAGCTGCAGAGGATCCGGTCGAACGACCCGTCCTCGAAAGGCAGCGAGTCGACCTCGGCGCGCACATCGGCCAGCGGATTTGCGATACCCACGGTCACGTACTCGGCGCCCTCGAGCATCCGCAGCCGCCGCTCGATCGCCTGCTCCGGCGCCAGGTGGAGGATGCGCAACCCGCGCGCGGCGAGCAGTCGCTCGGCCATGAGGAACAGCCACAGCATCCGCTGCCGCGGGCGCGATCCGCAGCGCGGGCACTCGAGCTCGAGCGGCCCGCCGTCGGTGGCCTTGAAGCGCCCGAAGCGGCCCTCGCAACAGGGGCAGCGCACCTCATTGCCGGCGAAGCGCACGCGATCGCGCAACCGCCCGGCAAGACCCGCACTGCCTCCTCGCAACAGCCTTTCGGTCACCCTCATAGCCCCTGCCCGACTACGCGGTCAAGGTTAACCGGAATTGAGCCATCGACAACTCAGCGTGGTGATACCCGCGAAGGATGCCGCCGGGACCCTGCGGCGGACCCTCGAATGCCTGGGGGCGCAGCAGGGCGCACCGGAGTTCGACGTCATCGTCGTTGACGACGGCTCGACCGACGAGACCGCCGAGATCGCCCGCGCGGCGGGCGTGCGGCTGGTGCAGACAGAGGGGGTGGGCTCCGGCCAGGCACGCAACATCGGCGTGCGCGAGGCGACCGGTGACGTGATCGCGTTCACCGACGCGGATTGCTACCCGACTCCCGGCTGGCTCGCGGCTGCGCTGCCACGACTCGAATCCGCGGACCTGGTGGCGGGCGCCGTTGCGCCCGATCCCACCGCGCAGCTTGGACCCTTCGACCGCACCGTCTGGGTGGAGCGCGAGACCGGCCTGTACGAGACCGCAAACCTGCTGATCCGCCGCGAGCTGTTCGAGCGGGTCGGCGGCTTCGAGGTGTGGCTGTCGTCGAACGGGCGCAGGCGCGGCTGGACCAACCCCGAGCTGGCCGAGGACGTGTGGCTTGGCTGGCGCGCGCGCCGCTCCGGCGCGCAGACGGCGTTCGCTCCCGACGCGCTGGTGCATCACGCGGTCCATCCCCGCGGCGCGTCGGGGTATGTCTCCGAACGGCAGCGCGCCCAGCACTTCAACGCTCTCGCCGCGCGCATCCCCGAGCTGCGGGAGCAGTTCTTCTACCAGCGCGTGTTCCTCAGCAGGCGCACGGCGATGTTCGACGCCGCGGCGGTGGGGGTCGCGGCAGCGGCATTCACGGGGTCGCCGCTGCCGCTGCTGGCCGCGGCGCCGTACGCGCGCCACCTGGCGAACCGCGCCCGGCCGTTCCGCAAGCGCGGGCCGCTCGTCGCGGCCGTCGACGTGGCAGCCGACGCCGTCAGCGTCGGCTCGCTGATCTACGGGAGCGTGCGCAGCCGGTCGTTGTTGCTCTGAGCGGCGGCGATCAGCGCCGCCAGGCGGCGGCTCTCGCCGCTCAGGCTGCAGTGCTCCAGCACGAAGTCGCGGCCGGCCCGGCCCATCTCGGCACGCCGGTCGCGCGGGAGCTCGAGCAGCTCCCGGATGGCTGTCGCGAGCGCGGCCGCATCGTTGGGCGTCACGAGCCGTCCCCAGTCCGGCCTCACCACCTCCGGCAATCCGACCTCGTCGCTCGCCACCACCGGCACGCCCATTGCCAGCGCCTCCTTCACAACCACCGGCATGGTGTCGCGATCGCCGTCCGCGGCAACCACGCAGGGCGCCGCCAGCAGTGTGGCGTCCTCCAGCAGAGCCCTGACCTCCTCCGGCGAGCGCGCGCCCGCGAGCTCCACCGGCGCTCCGAGCGATGCGACGAGCTGCTCGAGCTGGGCACGCAGCGGGCCGTCACCCACGACCGTCACGCGCACGCCGGTAAGCGAAGCCGCGGCCTCGATCAGCACGTCGAAGCCCTTCTTCTCCACCAGGCGGCCCACGGCGAGCACGTGCGAGCCGTCGCTGTACGGCTTCCGCCGCTCGAAGCGCTCGCCGTCCACGCCGGTGACCAGCCGCAGAATCTGCGCGTCGCCCACGCGCTCGCGCAGCCAGCGCACCGAGTAGTCGCAGGCGGACACCGCGAACGCCGCGCGCTCGTGCTTCTCGCGGAGGTTCGCCGGCGTCTGGAAGATGTCGTAGCCGTGGGTCATCACGCTGTAGGGCAGGTCGAGCAGCGCACCGACGCGCATCGCGTCGAGGGCCGCGCCCGCCGCGAAGTGCGCGTGCAGATGTGAAGCGCCGAAGCGCGCGACGCGCCGCGCGGAGGGAGCCAGGCGACGGAGTGGGACGACGCGCTCCTCGCGACGCCAGCGACGCTGTGAGACCAGGTCGCGGGCGCAGCGCAGCGGCTGCCGGGCCACGAGCCACGCGAGCGCCGCGAGGCGCGAACCGCGCGCGTCGTCGTCGCGATACGACACACCGGCGCGCACCGTCGGATCCGGATGCGGCGCGTGAGACGCCGCCTCCACATGCACAGCATGGCCCAGCCGCTCGAGCTCGAGCAGCTCGCCGCTGATGAAGGTCTCCGAGAGCTCGGGGAACTGGTCGACGAAGAGCCCGATTCGCAGCCGCTCAGCCACGCCCGAGCAGCTCGAGATAGAGCGCCTCGTACTCGGCGGCGAGCCGGGAGGTGGAGAACTCCTCGGCGCGTGCCCGGCAACGGTCGCGCGTGCCGGGATCAGATGCCAGCTCGAGCCCCTCGAGCAGCGCCCGCGCCACGCCGCGCTCGTCGCCGTTCTCGAACAGCACTCCGATGCCGTCGCGATCCACGACCTCGGGCACCGCACCGTGGTCGGCGCCCACCACCGGCGTGCCGCAGGCAAGCGCCTCGACGAGCACCAGCCCGAACGCCTCGCGGTAGGCGGTCAGCGCCGACACCCACGCGTGCGCGTAGTGAGGAGCGAGCTGGCGCGGGTCGGCGACGGGATCGATCAGCGTGATGCCCTCACCGTCGAGACCGTGACGTGCGACCGCCGCCGGGTCGCGCGGCCGGATGGCGATCAGCCGCGCCTCCGGACGCTGCCGGCGCACATGCGCGAATGCCGACACCAGCAGCCCGACCCGCTTGCGCGCGTCGTCGGGCAGCGCGGCGCAGAAGATCGTGGGCTCCGGGGAGCGCGCGCCGTTCGGCGCGAACGCCGCCAGGTCGACGCCCGGGTAGATCGGCCGCGCCTCGACGCCGAACCAGCGCTTCATCGCGCCGGCGGCCGTGCGGCTCGAGGTGACAACGGCGTCCGAGCCGCGGATCGCGTGTTCGAGGATCCGCAGCTTGTGGCGCTTGTCGGCGAGCACCGGACGGTCGGGGAGTCCGCCGTACGAGAGAACCACCGGCCGCCGCGTCCGCGACTTCCAGCGCACGGCCGCAACCGCGTCCGTCGGATAGAAGGCGTTCGCGAGGTCGTAACCGCCCGCTCGCAGCGCCGCGTAGGACAACGGCACGTGGGTCATGTACTCGGGATACGCCCGCCGCACGAGCCGCCGGTCCGGCGGCCGCCACACGCGCAGAACCTCCAGTCCGTCCTCCAGCGACCGCGACGGGCGCCCGGGATGGCTCGTGATCAGCGTGGGCTCGTGTCCGCCGTCCACGAGGCCGTTCGCGAGCTCCCGGATCAGCCGCTCCGACCCGCGCCGCACCTCCGGGAAGAAGCACGGGTTGAGCAGTGCCGGCTTCAAAGCATCAGCGTCCGGTAGCGGACGCTCCCCTTGGCCATCGTCCACATCTCGGAGGCGTCCACCACCGCGCGGCCGGCTAGCTCCGCCACCGCGCGCACGCGACCCATCGGGTGCGTGCCGCGGTGCGGCAGGGCATGCAGCACGTAGGGCACGGCGAGCAGAGCGAGCAGCGGCTCACGCCGGTGCAGCGCCGCGCCGGCGATGGCCGCCGGCAGGAACGCGTGACGCCGCTTCCAGAACACCCCGTACTCGAGCTGCTCGCGCAGCTCCGGGTGGCGCTTGAACACGAGCGGCAGCGTCTCCCAGCGCTTGTTGAAACGCACGGCGCCGAGCAGCGAGAACGTGTCCACGGCGTGGTAGACGACCGCTTCGGGCGCGCCGACATACGCAGCTCCCGTGGCGCGCACCCGCGCAGCAAGGTCCAGGTCCTCGCCGGCCGTGCGGATCGACTCGTCGAAACCGTCGACGGCCTCCAGCGCCGCGCGCGGGTAGAGGATGTTGCAGGTCTGCGCGTGCGGGCCGGGCGGATCGTTCTCCTCGATCGAGCGCGCCCGCGGCGCCCACTTCATGACCTCGGCCTCGAGTGGATCGGGGCGAGTGGCGCCCTGGACGATCGCGCCCGGGTTCGCGCGGGCGGCGTCGAGCAGGCGCGCGAGCCAATCGGGCTCGGGCCGGCAGTCGTCGTCGGTGAACGCGATCAGATCTGAGCGCGCGGCACGCCAGCCGGCGTTGCGCTGCGCCGCGGCGGTACCGGTCCCCGGCGCCAGGCGTACGTGCCGAGGCGCGAGCGGATGCGTCCGCACCAGCTCCTCCGTATCGTCGGTCGAATCGAAGACGACGACGAGCTCCCACCGCGAACGCGGGAGGGTCTGCTCCTCCAACGCGTTCAACAGCCATCGCAGCCTGGTCCCCCGCTCGTGGGAGGGGACCACGACCGAAACCTCGGGTCGCGACGCCTCCATGCCGCGAGCAGGTTAGTGGAGCGCGAAAGCGCATGAGCCAGGCATACTCAACCGCGCTGGGAGGCAGGCGGTCACCGTAAAGTCCCGAAATCCGACCTCTAATAGAGTGTTTAGCCCGTGAGCTACGAGCTGACCCATCTTCGAGCGCTCGAAGCGGAGGCCATCCACGTGATGCGTGAGGTGGCCGCGGAGTTCGAGCGCCCCGTGCTGCTGTTCTCCGGCGGCAAGGATTCGGTCGTCCTCGTGCGCATCGCCGAGAAGGCCTTCCGGCCCGCGCGCTTCCCGTTTCCGCTCATGCACGTGGACACGGGACACAACTTCCCCGAGGTGATCGAGTTCCGCGACCGGCTTGTGGAAGAGCTCGGCGAGCGGCTCGTGGTGGCCTCGGTGGAGGACTCCATCAAGCAGGGCCGCGTGACCGAGGAGACCGGCCCGCGCGCCTCGCGCAACCGGCTCCAGACCGTGACGCTGCTCGACGCGATCGAGGAGCACGGCTTCGACGCCGCGTTCGGCGGCGCCCGCCGCGACGAGGAGCGCGCCCGCGCGAAGGAGCGCATCTTCTCGTTCCGTGACGAGGCCGGCCAGTGGGAGCCGAAGTCGCAGCGGCCCGAGCTGTGGTCGCTCTACAACGGCCGCATCCGCCGCGGCGAGCACGTGCGCGTGTTCCCGCTGTCGAACTGGACCGAGCTCGACGTGTGGCAGTACATCGCCGAGGAGAACCTCGAGGTGCCGTCGATCTACTACGCGCACGACCGCCAGGTCTTCAAGCGCGACGGCATGCTCTACGCGCTCAGCCCCTTCATCGCGCTGATCGACGGCGAGGAGCCGTTCCAGACGTCGGTGCGCTACCGGACGGTGGGCGACATGTCGTGCACCGGAGCGGTGGAGTCGACCGCGATCACGCTCGACGCCGTGGTGGCCGAGATCGCCGCCACCAACATCACCGAGCGCGGCGAGACCCGCGCCGACGACCGCGTCAGCGAGGCCGCGATGGAGGACCGCAAGCGTGGCGGCTATTTCTAAGCGCCTGACCCTCATCGAGGGCGACGGCCGGCCCGATGCGGCTCCGATCGAACGCAGGGCGGGCACGCTGCGCATCGCCACGGCCGGGTCGGTGGACGACGGCAAGTCGACGCTGATCGGCCGCCTGCTCTACGACTCGAAGATGGTGCTGGCCGACCAGCTCCAGCAGCTCGAGGAGACGAGCCGGCTGCGGGGCGACCTCGAGGTGGACCTCGCCCTGCTCACCGACGGCCTGCGCGCCGAGCGCGAGCAGGGCATCACGATCGACGTGGCCTATCGCTACTTCGCCACGGCGCGGCGCCGCTTCATCCTGGCCGACACGCCGGGGCACGTCCGCTACACGCGCAACATGGTGACGGGCGCCTCCACCGCCGACCTCGCGCTGATCCTCGTGGACGCGCGCAAGGGAGTGGTCGAGCAGACGAAGCGCCACGCGTTCGTCGCGTCGCTGGTCGGCGTCCCCCACCTGACGGTGTGCGTGAACAAGATGGACCTCGTCGACTTCGCGGAGACGCGCTTCGAGGAGATCGTCGAGGAGTTCGAGGACTTCGCCGCCAAGCTCGAGCTGACCGACGTCGAGTTCATCCCGATCTCGGCGCTGCACGGCGACAACGTGGTCGAGCGCTCGCTGCGGATGAAGTGGTACGAGGGACCGCCGCTGCTCTACCACCTGGAGCACGTGCACGTGGCGTCCGACCGCAACCTCGTGGACGCCCGCTTCCCGGTGCAGTGGGTGGTCCGGCCGAGCGATGATCGCGAGCGCCGCGGCTACGCCGGCCAGGTGGCCGCGGGCGTGCTGCGCCCGGGCGACGAGGTGCTCGTGGCGCCGTCGGGCGAGACCACCCGGATCGCCGCGATCGAGGGGCCGCAGGGTCCGCTGGAGGAGGCGTTCCCGCCGATGTCGGTGGTCCTGCACCTCGAGGACGAGCTCGACGTGTCGCGCGGCGACATGATCTGCCGCCCCAACAACCGGCCCGCCACGGCGCGCTCGATCGAGGCGATGGTGTGCTGGATGGCGAACCGCCCGGTCTCGACCGGCGACCGCGTTCTGCTGAAGCAGACCACCCGCTGGGTGACGGCCACGGTCGAGGACGTGCGCTATCGCGTGGACGTGCACGGCCTCCACCGCGACAAGACCGCCACCACGCTCGAGCTCAACGACATCGGCCGGCTGAAGCTGCGCACGAGCGCGCCGCTGTCGGTCGACGACTACCGCCGCAACCGCCAGACCGGCAGCTTCATCCTGGTCGACGAGGGGACGAACGACACCGTCGGCGCCGGCATGATCGTGGACGCCCACACCGGCGAGTCCGCGGCCGCCGCGATCACCGACGCGGACGCGCGCTCGCCGAACGTGACCTGGCACGAGGGCGGGATCTCGCGCGACGAGCGCTGGCGGATGCTCGGCCAGCGCGGCGCCACCATCTGGCTCACCGGCCTCCCCGCCTCCGGCAAGTCCACGATCGCGACCGCGCTCGAGCAGTGGCTCGTGCAGCAGGGCCGCGTGGCCTATCTGCTCGACGGCGACAACCTGCGGCACGGGCTAAACGGCAACCTCGGCTTCTCGGCCGAGGACCGCGCCGAGAACGTTCGCCGCACCGCGAACGTGGCGCGCCTGTTCGCCGACGCGGGCGCCATCGCGCTCGTGAGCCTGGTGAGCCCGTACGAGCGCGACCGCGTGGCCGCCCGCGAGCTGCACGGCGCGGGCGAGCTCGACTTCGTGGAGGTCTACGTGAACACGCCGCTGGCCGAGTGCGAGGCGCGTGACCCGAAGGGCCTCTACGCGCGCGCCCGCGCGGGTGACATCAAGGGCATGACCGGGATCGACGATCCCTACGAGCCGCCGCGCGCGCCCGACGTCGAGGTTGCGGGCGGCAGCGTCGAGCAGGCGGTGGCGGCGATCGTCGCCAAGCTGGGCGCGCTCGGCATCATCTAGCCAGTCTCGATACGGTGGCGCTGCTCGATGTGGCGCCTCCTGGCGACAATTCTGGCTGCGCTGGTGCTGGCGCAGGCGGCGACTGCGGCTGCCGATCCGCCGGTCGTCGGCTCGGTGACGACCTATACGGACCCGTCACAGCTCACCGACCTGTCCTTCGGTGACCGCTCGCATTGGCTCCAGCCCTGGCGCGCGTACATGGACACCTGGCCCGCCACGCGGATGCTCGACGCGGTGGGCATGAACTTCAACGTGGGCGCGGCGGACGCGCCCGCCACCGCGCGCCTGCTGGCGGACAGCGGCTTCAAGACGGCGCGGATCTCCGAGCCGTGGGGAATGCTCGACTACGACAACCCGGGCGCGCTGACCAACGACTCGGACTTCCGCAAGACCCTCGCCGCGCTGAAGCAGTTCGGCCTCCGGCCGCTGATCGTGCTCGAGGCGCCGGACTACCTGCCGTGCCCGATGCGGACGTTCAACGCGGCCACCGACCAGTCCGCGGCCAGGGGAGCCACCCGTATCCACCTCACCTCGTCGGCGGCGGCCGCCGCGGTGCCCGGGCGCAGCGGGCTCGACACGGGCCCCGAAATCTTCGGCGAGACGAAGCGCGCGGGAAACCTGATCACCAGCGTCGGGCCTGACGGCTGGGCCACGCTGTCGAAGCCGCTCGACGGCGCGCTCTCAGCGGGCAGCCACGCCGGGACGACGCTCAGGTACCGGCCCTTCCCCCACCCCTCGAGCCCCGACTTCGAGAGCACGATGACCGGCTGGCTCGACTACGTCAGGACGGTCACGCGCACCGCCCACGACGTGCTCGGAAGCGACGCCTTCGACGTCGAGATCTGGAACGAGCTCGCCTACGCGTCCGACTTCCTCGACGTGAACACCTACTACGCCACGCCGGTCGACGGCGGCAGCGGCAGCACCACCGATGCGATCCTCGCGCGCACGGTGTCGGCAGTCCGCGATCCCGCGAGCGGCGCGAGCGGGATCGGGATCGGCGACGGGTTCGCCAACCAGGATCCGCGGCCCTCGGGCGCCACCGTGCCGCCGGGGCTCACGGCGATCGACAAGCACCCCTACCCGTACAGCGGCATGCGCCAGTTCCCGTCGAGCGCGCAGGTGGACTCCACGCGGCCCCTTGATGCGCGTGGAAACGTCGACGGGTTTCAGGACTCGAGCGGCAACTGGCACGAGAGCTTCACGCCCACCTACGACTCGTTCGAGCCCGAGTACTACCTGACCGCCCAGCCGAAGTTCACGCGCTACTACCAGGTGCTCACGATCGACATGGACAACGTCGTGCGCGACATGTCACCGGTCCAGACGCTGCTGAACGGCACGCCCCACTCGCGTGACCTTCACCCGCCGGGCGCCCCGGCGCCGCAGACCTGGGTCACGGAGATCAACATGAACCCGGCCGGAGCGCCGAGCGCGGGCTTCACCGCCGGCGACCGGCTCCACTTCCAGACGAAGGTGGCTCTGCGCTCGCTCGTGGCGTACGCGGGCAAGGGCGCCACCGCGGTCGATCTCTTCGGGGTCACCGACTCGGCGCTCGGCCTCGTCCCGCAGTCGTTCTTCGACAAGCTGCACCAGACCGGCAGCTATCCGGGCGATGCCGCCGGCGGTGAGGTGATGGACTCGGTGCGGCGGCTCGCGTCGGGCTTCTACGGTGCCACGACGATCAGCCGGCCGCGCTCGCTCACGCTGGGCCGGATCGACGACTTCACCGGCAACCGGCAGTTCGCGGGCGACGGCACGGCCGCGCATCCGCCGCTGTTCGATCGCGACGTGCTCGCCTTCTTCCCCTTCCAGGTCAGCGACGACCGCTTCGTGATCCCGGTCTACGTGATGACCACGAGCCTCGGCAAGAACTACCGGCCCTCCGCGCCGACCAGCGACCCCACTCGCTTCGACATGCCCGCGGAGACGTTCGGGCTCACGATCGGCGGGGTGGACGGTCGCTCAGCCGATCTCAGCGCCACCGACCCCCTGACCGGCCACACCGTGCCCGTCGACGTGACCGGCCGCGCGCAGGACAGCGTGACGGTATCGCTGCCCGTCACCGACTCGCCGCGGCTGCTGTCGCTCCAGGGGCCTCCGGCGGTGCCGCAGGCTCCGACACAGGTGCAGCGGCAGCCCTCGGTCACGAGGAGCCCGGCCCTGGCGCTCGGTCGGCTCAAGCTCAGCCCGCGGGCGTTCAACGCGTCGGCCCGCGGCAGCAGCATCACCCGCCTCACGGGGACGCTGGTGCGCTACTCGCTGTCGGTCCCGGCGCTGACGAGCTTCCGCGTCGAGCACTACGTGCGCCGCGGTCGCCACCACCGCTACGTGCGCCTTCGCGGCCACTTCAGCCACGCCAGCCGGTCCGGCGTCAACCGCTTCCGGTTCACGGGGCGGCTCAGCCACCGCCCGCTCGCGCCCGGCCGCTACCGGCTCGTGGCCGTGGCGAAGAACCGCGCCGGTCAGGTGACCGCCGGCCGCCGGGCCTCGTTCCGCGTGCTTCGGTGATCGCCGGGCTCGATCACGTGCAGCTCGCCTGCCCGCCGGGCGGCGAGGACCAGGCGCGCGCGTTCTACGGCGGGCTGCTCGGGCTGCCGGAGATCGAGAAGCCCGAGCCGCTCCGCGCCCGCGGCGGCGTGTGGTTCGAATGCGGCGCGCACCAGCTCCACGTGGGCGTGGAGGACGACTTTCGGCCCGCGCGGAAGGCGCACCCGGCGCTGCGGGTGGCGAGCACCGCCCAGCTGCGCGCGCTGGCCGAGCGCCTGGGCGACGTGCGCTGGGACGACGATCTGCCCGGTTTCCAGCGCTTCTATGTGGACGACCCGTTCGGGAACAGGCTCGAGCTCTTAACGCCTACCTCAACTGGCGCATAGGTACTCCGTCTTAGTCAAGATTCCCTTCGCCTATGTACGGGCAGGGGCACCGCGCGGAAGCGGTGAGGTCGCGTGTGATCCGGTACGGCGACCGGCTGGACCGGGGGACAACGGCAGACGAGCACCGCGTGCTGATCACGCTGGAAAACGGCGTGCCGGTGGCGCGCGTCCGGGTACCCGACCCGGGAGCGGTCGGGCCGGTGCTCGAACGCGCGCTGCTGGATCCCCATGCCGACGGCCACCGCTCCTACTTCGCCCTGCGGGACCTGATGCGGCGGCGGCTCGGCGTGGCCGAGCGCGCGGCGGAGCGTCTCACCTGCTCCGCGGTGGTCTGCACGCACCGCCGCCCGGAGATGCTCGCCGGCCTGCTCGGGGCGCTGAAGCTGCTCGACCCGGCGCCCGACCAGATCGTGGTGGTGGACAACGACCCGGGCGACGCCGACGTGCGCAAGCTCGCAGAGGACGCGGGCGCTCTCTACATCCGTGAGGACCGCCGGGGCCTCGACCATGCCCGCGCCGCGGGGCTGGCCGCGGCCACGTCCGAGCTCGTGGCGTTCATCGACGACGACTGCATGCCGCCGGCTCGCTGGCTGCGCGACCTGCCCGAGCTGTTCGACGACCCGCGCGTGGGCGCCGTGACCGGTCCCGCGTTCGCGTTCAACCTGGACACGGACGCGAAGCTCGCGTTCGAGGACTCCGGCGGCTTCTCGCGCGGCTTCCACCGCCGCGTGCACGAGTGGACCGAGCTGACGCCGCCCGCGGCCACACGCGCGGGCGCCGGCGCCAACATGGTTTTCCGGCGCTCGCTCGTGGCCTCCCTTGGCGAGCTGTTCCCACCCGAGTTGGACGCCGGCACGCCCACCGAGTCGGGCGGGGACCTCTACGCGCTCTACAAGGTGCTCGCCGCGGGTCACCGGGTCGTCTACGACCCCGGCACCTACGTCTTCCACCGGCACCGCCCGGACCACGCGGCGCTGGTCCGGGCGATCCACGGCTACGGCGTCGGCCTCTCGGCCGCGCTGACCAAGCTGCTCGTGGAGGAGCGGGAGCTGGCCGCGCCTGCCGTGTGGTGGTGGCTGGTATCGCAGTATCTGCGGGCACGGCTCCGGGTGCAGGGAGTGCAGCGCGAGATCGCTTCGCTGTACCTGCGCGGCGGACTGCGCGGGCCGCGCGTCTGGCTGCGCACCCGTGGGTGTGGGGTGTCGGGTGTGGGGTGTCGGGTGTCGGGTGTGGGGTGTGGGGTGTGGGGAGTCAACAGTCGTTCCCCACACCCCAGACCCCACACCCCAGATCCGGAGATCTGCGTCATCGTCACAACCTGCAATCGCCCCGCTGCCCTGCAGCGCTGCCTCTCCGCGCTGGCCGTGCAGACCGTCCCGTTCGATCTCATCGTCGTCAACGACGGACGTGGCCCCATCGCGCCTGTGGAAGGCGCGCACCTGATCCACACCGGCGGCATCGGGACGGGCGCCGCCCGGAACGCGGGTGCCGCCTCGGCCACCGCGCCGCTCCTGCTCTTCCTCGACGACGACCTGGTGCCCGCGCCCGATCTGGTGGAGCGGCACGCGGCGGCGCACTGGCACCGCGAGCGCGTGGTGGTCGGGCACTGCACGCCGCGGCCGCGCAGCCGCAACCTCACCTCGATGGGCGCTTCGGCCTGGTGGGAGGACCACTACCGGGCCACGCGCACGGCCGTCGTGCCCACGTTCGTGGACGTGCTGAGCGGCAACATGTCGGTGCCGCGGGCCACGTTCGAGCGGCTCGGCGGCTTCGATCCGGCGCTCGGCCGCCGCGAGGACTGGGAGTGGGGAATCCGCGTGCTGGAGGCCGGCGTGGAGGTGCACTACGAGCCGCGAGCCGAATCCGCGCACGAGTTCTCGCTGAACGCGCGCCGCGCGATCGAGCACGGACGCCGCGACGGCCGCTCGGACGCGCGGCTGATCAGGCGCTGCCCCGGGGCGGCCGGCTCGTTGCCACAGCGCTGGTCGTATCGCGCGATGGCTCGGCGTCCCCTGAAGGCCGCTCTGTTCCTCGCCCTTCAGCGCGCACCGGCGCGCGAGCTCGGTCACGCGGCGCTCAAGCTGCTCGAGCTCGGCAAGGCGCGGGTGGCATGGTCGCGCCTGTTCACGCTCATGCTCGGCGCCGCCTACGAGCGCGGCCGCCGGCAGGGCGGCGATCCGCGGCATGCGCGCACGCCGATCGAGCCGCTGGACATCGAGCTCTGCTCGGACGAGCCGATCCCGCCGCCGAGCGTCACGTCACCGAGGATCCGGCTGCTGGCGAACGGCGAGCCGCTGGCCGAGCTGTCGCCGAAGGGCGGCCACTGGAGCGAGGCGCTGGCGGATCAGATCGCGACGGTCGGCCACTGGGACTGGTGGCGGGCGATTCACCGGCCCGAGCGGCCGCCGAACCCGGGCGCGGTCCTGACCCTGGACGCGAGCGAGGGCTGGGAGCGCCTCGACCGGGCGATCCGGTCGACCAGCGCGGACACGATCCTGATCGCGCTGAGCTCACCCCCGCCTGACCACACCGCGCTGACCGCCCTCGACGCCGAGCGCGTGGCGCTGGCCACCGGGGCCCACACGAAGCCCGGCGAGCCGCCACGGCCCGTGATCCTGCATTCGCGCGCGATGGCCCCGGACCCGTTCCCGGCGATCGGCCGCCCACCCGCCTACATCGCGCTGCGCCGCGCCGCCTACGGGGCGCTCGGCGGCTTCTGCCCGGAGGCGGCGGCGCTCGGCGACCAGGCGGTGGTGCTCGAGCTGATCGAGCGGGCGCTGTCGGCCGAATGGCTCGTGGCCACCCGCGACGTGCCCGGCACGAGCGAGCGCGAGCGGGCCGCGTCCCTGCAGCGAACGCGCGCACGCGCGGCCCTGCTGGCCGCCCGTGCGAGGCAGCGCGGCGAGAGTGCGCCGATCGGCCCGGCGCTGTCCCGCCTGGCCGAGGGAATCGTCCCCGGCGGACCGACCTTCGCGGGCGGAGTGGCACACGGCGGGGCATGGCTCGCAGGACTCCTGCAGCGGGGCGACGAACCACAAGTCTCAGAACGCCCGGCCGCACAACCTGAAAACAAGCTGAGAATGGCCCGATCGGGGGGTCGCAGGGCGGGGCTCCCGGGTTAGACTGCGCGCGGTCGTGCGCCTCGGGGTCGGGCGCCCACTCGTCGACAAGGAGGATCTGCGTGTCCGCTGCTGCCGAGGTAGTGCCAAACCGCGACGACGTCGAGCCCGTCGCAAACGAGTCGCTGGACAGGTTCATCACCGCGCTCGTCACCGCTCTACCGATCCTGGGGCTCGGATTCGTGGCCTGGCAGCTCTGGGAAAAGGCGCTCCACGCGAGCGACCTCATGATCTTCGGTGTCTTCTACGTCCTCTGCGGACTCGGCGTGACCGTCGGCTTCCACCGCCTCTTCACCCATCGCAGCTTCTCCACCACCCCCTGGCTCCGCTTCACGTTCGCGGTGCTCGGGTCGGCCGCGATCGAGGGGCCGGTGATCTCCTGGGTGGCCGACCACCGCAAGCACCACGCGTTCTCCGACCAGGAGGGCGATCCGCACAGCCCGCACGTCGGCCACGGCGGCGGCGTGCGCGGCGCGCTGCGCGGCCTCGCGCACGCACACGTGGGCTGGCTCTTCATCCACACCGAGCGCGGGGCCAAGCGGCGCTACGCGCCCGACCTGATGAAGGACCCCGTGGTGAGCTTCGTGGACCGCACGTTCGTGGCGTGGGCGCTGCTCGGGCTGGCGCTGCCGTTCCTGCTGGGGCTGATCATCGGCCAGTCGCTCAAGTCCGGTCTCACCGCCCTGCTCTGGGGCGGCGCCGTCCGGATGCTCGTGATCCATCACGTGACCTACAGCATCAACTCGCTCTGCCACTACTTCGGCCGCAGGAGCTTCGCCACCGGCGACGAGTCCCGCAACCTGGCGTGGCTCGCGCCGCTGTCGTTCGGCGAGGCGTGGCACAACAACCACCACGCGTTTCCCACCTCGGCGGCCCACGGGCTGCGGCGCTGGCAGATCGACCCGTCGGCGCTGGTCATCCGCGGCCTGGAGAAGGTCGGCCTGGCGTGGAACGTCGTGCGGATCGCGCCTGACCGCCAGGGGGCGAAGGCGCTGGGCGCCGCCTGATGGCGCTGGCGCGCACCGCTCCCTTTCGAGAGGAGCTGGAGCGCCGCTTCCCACGGCGGCCGTTCGACCTGGAGTTCTGGGACGGCACCAGCCTGCCCGCCACGGAGCCGAACGCCGGGCCGCGCTTCACGGTGCGCTCGCCGAAGGCGGTGGCTCACGCGCTGCGGGCGCCGGGCGAGCTCGGCCTCGGCCGCGCCTACGTGTCGGGCGAGCTCCATGTCGACGACCTGGACGCCGCGCTGAACGTGCTCGACACCTGGCAGCCGCCTCCGCTCCCGCGGGGCGACCGTGCCCGCCTCGCGCTCGCGGCCGTGCGCGCTGCCGGGATCACGCGACCTCCCGCCCCGCCGTCGGTCGAGCTGCGCCTACGCGGCCAGCGTCACACACGCCACCGCGACGCCGCCGCCGTCCGCCACCACTACGACGTGGGCAACGACTTCTACAAGCTGATGCTCGACGAGTCGATGACCTACAGCTGCGCGATCTTCTCGCGTGGGGCGACGACGCTCGAGGAGGCCCAGGAGACGAAGCTCGACCTCGTCTGCACCAAGCTCGGCCTGCAGCCCGGCCAGCGGGTGCTCGACGTGGGCTGCGGCTGGGGCAGCTTCACGCGGATCGCGGCCGGCCGCTACGGCGCCGAGGTGGTGGGCATCACGCTGTCGGAGCCGCAGGCCGTGCTCGCGCGGCAGCGCGCCGCCGAGGCCGGCCTCGCCGACAAGATCGACATCCGCGTGATGGATTACCGCGAGCTGGCGGGCGAGCAGTTCGACGCGGTCGCCAGCATCGGCATGGTCGAGCACGTGGGCGAGGTGAACATCGACCTCTATGCACGCCAGCTCGCCGGCCTGCTCAAGCCGGGCGGCAGGCTGCTGAACCACGGGATCGCGCGGATGAAGCTGGGCGACCCCGAGGGGGGTCCGTTCTCCGAGCGCTACGTGTTCCCCGACGGCGCGCCGCTGCACCTCTCGCGCATCCAGCTCGCCATCGAGCGCGCCGGCCTCGAGGTCCATACGGTCGAGGGGTTCCGCGAGGACTACGTGGAGACGCTGCGCCACTGGGCCCGCAACCTGGACGACAATCTGCCCGAGGCAACCCGGCTCGCGGGCGGGGAGCGCGTGCGCGTGTGGCGGCTCTACCTGCGCGCCGCTCGCAACGGCTTCGAGACGAGGTTCACCTCGATCTTCCAGGTGCTCTGCTCACGCCCCGAGCAGGCATAGACTCATCCGCATGACGGTGCGAACCCGCGCCACCGCGCTGGTGACGCTCGAGGTCGTCGGCGCCATCGCGGCAGCCACGCTGCTCGTGGCGGCGCTCGAGGGCGTCGCCGCGGTGGGCGATCTGCGCGGTCTCTACCTGTTGGCGGTGCTGTTCGTGGCGGTCCGCCGCGGCGGCGCGGCCGCCGTGGTCACCGCGTTCGGCAGCGTGCTGGCGCTCAACTTCTTCTTCGTCGACCCTCGCCACCAGCTGCGGATCTCCCACTCGCGCGACCTGGTGGCGCTGGTCGTGTTCCTGGCTGCGGCCCTGGTGGTGGGTCGCCTCGCCGCGCAGATCCGCGACCGCACCAAGGAGGCGCAGGACCGCGCGCGACTGGCCAGCGTGCGGGCGCAGGAGGCGGCGCTGGTGGCACGCGTGGCCTCAGCCGTGCTCGCCGGCGCGCGCATCGAGGACGAGCTGCCGCGCGACGGCGACATCCGCGTGAGCCTCAACCCGGTGCCCACGCACTCGCGCGAGGAGCACGCGGTCCGCCTCGTGAGCTCGGAGGGCTCGGGCTGGCTGTACGTGCGCAGCGGCCTCGGCTGGGAGCGCGAGGACGCCGAGCGGCTGGCCGGCGCGCTCGGCCGCCTCGTGGACGTGGCGCTCGAGCGCGAGCGGCTGGCGACCCAGGCCGCCGAGACCGAGGCCACCCGGCGCGCCGACGTGGCCAAGACCGCCGTCCTCCACTCCGTCTCCCACGACTTCCGCTCCCCGCTCACCGCCATCACCACGGCGGCCGGCGGCCTGCGCGAGGGGGCGCTGTCCGACGCGGACCGGGAGGACCTCCTCTCGGTGATCGAGGACGAGTCGCAGCGGCTGGCGCGCATGGTCGGCGACCTGCTCGACCTGTCGAAGATCGAGGCGGGCGCCGTGAATCCGCGCACGGACTGGACCGACCTCCGCGACGTGATGTCGGGAGCGGTGGCCCAGGTGCGCTCGGCGCACGGCGACCATCCGATGGCCATCGAGCTGCCCGAGGAGCTCCCGCTCGTGCAGGCCGACGCCGCCCAGCTCGAGCGCGTGTTCGCGAACCTGCTCGAGAACGCGATCACCCACTCGCCCCCGGGCGTGCCGGTGAGGATCAGCGGCGGCGCCGGCGGCGGCCGCGTGACCGTGCGCGTGACCGACCGCGGCCGCGGCATCCCGGCCGGCCAGCGGGCGCACGTGTTCGAGCCGTTCTTCCGCGGGCGCGACGCCGGCCGCGGCTCGGGCCTCGGCCTGGCGATCTGCCGCGGCTTCGTGGAGGCCAACAACGGGCGCATCCAGCTCAGCGTGGCGGACGGCACCTCGTTCGCGGTCTCCTTCCCGCTGGTGCGCCAGCCCGCCACGCAGGCGTGAGCGAGCACGTGCTCGTCGTGGACGACGAGCCGCAGATCCTCCGCGCGCTGCGCGTGATCCTCCGCAACGCCGGCTACGACGTGGACACCGCCAAGACGAAGTCCGAGGCGCTCGACGCGGTGTCGGTCCGCCCTCCCGACGCGATGGTGCTCGACCTGGTGCTGCCCGACGGCAGCGGCGTGGAGGTCTGCACCGAGGTGCGCCGCTGGAGCAACCTGCCGATCATCGTGCTCTCCGCTGTGGGCGACGAGCGCGAGAAGGTGCGCGCCCTCGACGTGGGCGCCGACGACTACATCACCAAGCCGTTCGGGACCGAGGAGCTGCTGGCCCGCCTGCGCGCGGTGATGCGCAGGGCGGGCGACGAGCGCGAGGACCCGCTCGTGACCGTGGGTGATCTCTCGATCGATCTCTCCGACCGGCGCGTGACCCGCGGCGACGAGGAGATCCACCTGACGCCGATCGAGTTCGACATCCTGCGCGAGCTCGCCCGCCATGTGGGCAAGCTCGTGACCCAGCGCCAGCTGCTGCAGGCCGTGTGGGGTCCCGGCTACGAACTCGAGACCCACTACCTGCGGGTGCACGTGGCCCACATCAGAGCGAAGACCGAGCCGGATTCGTCGAATCCCACGTACCTGATCACCGAGCCGGGCGTCGGCTACCGACTAAGTCCCTAGTCCCTAGTCCCTAGTCCCTACCTCCTAGAGCTGTCTCTACGAAATCTCTACGCCCGTTCGGCGTTTCTTAGCGGGCGCTTGATGCGCGCTTTCCGACCATTGACTCATGGCGCGCGTCGTCGAGCGTGGACTGCGCCGAACCGTCGGCGTGTCGGGCCTGTTTGCCACCGCTTATGGCAACGTGGGCTCGTCGATCTACTACGCGCTCGGGCTCGTGGCCGCGCACGCGCTCGGCCTCACGCCGGTGGTGTTCATCTTCGCCGGCGGCCTGTTCGCGCTCACCGCCAAGACCTACGCCGAGGGCGCGTCGATGTTCCCGGAGGCCGGCGGCTCGTCGTCGTTCGCGCGCCACGCGTTCAACGAGATCGCCTCGTTCTTCGCGGGCTGGGCGCTGACGCTCGACTACATCATCACGATCGCGATCAGCGCGTTCTTCGTGCCGCACTACCTCGGCGCGTTCTTCCCCGGGCTGCGCCACAACCCGGGCGACATCATCGGCGGCGCGGTCGTGATCGCCGTACTCGCAGCGCTGAACATCCGCGGGCTGCGCGAGTCGGCGAACCTGAACATCTTCCTGGCGATCGCCGACCTGATCACGCAGGTCGCGCTCGTGATCCTCGGCGCGGTGCTGATCCTCCACCCTGGCGTACTGATCAACCAGGTGCACCTCGGAGTGGCCCCCAGTTACAAGGAGCTGATCTTCGCCCTCTCGATCTCGATGGTGGCCTACACCGGCATCGAGACCGTGTCGAACATGGCCGAGGAGGCACGCGACCCGGACGAGGATGTGCCGAAGGCGGTGAACTACGTGCTGGTCGCCGTGCTCGGCATCTTCGCGGGCATCTCGATCATCTCGCTGAGCGCGCTGCCTGTGACGCGCGACGCCGCCGGCCACTACCACACGCTGCTCGGCACGAAATACGAGAACGACCCGGTGCTGGGCATCGTCTCGGCGCTGCCGCTCGGAACCGGGATCCAGACCGCGCTTCGCTACTACGTCGGCGTGCTTGCGGCCACGATCCTCGTGATCGCCACGAACGCGGGGCTGATCGGCATCTCGCGCCTGTCGTGGTCGCTCGCGGAGCACAAGCAGTTACCCGGCGTGTTCGCCCGCGTGCACCCGAAGTACCGGACGCCGGCGTTCACGATCGGCTTCTTCTCGGTCCTCGCCGCCCTCCTGCTGATCCCGGGCAAGACCGACTTCCTCGGCAACCTCTACAGCTTCGGCGCGATGCTGTCGTTCACCACCGCGCACGTGGCGATCATCGCGCTGCGCTACAAGCAGCCGGACCGAAAACGGCCGTACAGGTCGCCATGGAACATCCCGTTCCGGGGCGGGCTGTTGCCGGGCGGCGCGGTGCTGGGCGCCATCGGCACGTTCACCGCGTGGGTGTCGGTGGTGGTGCTGCACCAGGAGGCGCGAACGGTCGGCATCGGCTGGATGGCGATCGGGATGGGCGGCTACTTCCTCTACCGCCGCCGGCACGGTCTCGATCCCAGGACCGAGTACCGGATCGAGCGCGGCAGAGCCCCCGAGGGGTTCAGCGAGCTGGCGTACCGCTCGGTGCTCGTGCCGATCTTCGGCGACGACGTGAGCGCGGGCGCGCTGCGGCGCGCGGCCAAGCTGGCCGGCGAGGGCGCCACCGTGGACGCCGTCTATGTGATCGACGTGCCGCCCCAGCTCTCACTCGAGTCGGGCATGCGGGAGGAGGAGGCGCTCGCCGAGAGCCTGCTCGATGCCGCGCGTATTCGCGCGCGAGAGTCGAAGCTCAAGGTGCGGACGTCGGTGATCCGCACGCGCAACCCCGGCGCCGCGCTGGTCGACGAGGCGCGCGCACGCGGGTCGGACCTCATCTACTTCGACATGGGCCACGCGCCGCCGACCGAGCGGGTCTTCGGGCCCACCACGAGCTATCTGCTGCGCGTGCGGCCCTGCCGGGTCGTGATCGAGACCGCTGGACCGGTCCGGGAGGTGTCGGGCAACGGCGTGCCCTCCGGCGACGGGGCAGCACGACCGCTCATCGCGCGCTAGCCGTGCCCGTTGCCGCTGCCGTTGCCGTTGCCGTTGCCGTTGCCGTTGCCGTGGCCGTTGGCGTTCCCATTGCCGTTGGCCAGGCCCGGCGGAATGGTCGCGGCGGGCTGCTGCGACTCCTGTTTCTTGGCCTGACCAGGCGAGACCGAGTTGGGCTCCTGCTGCTTCGCCTGGCCGGGCGGTAGGGCGGCGGCCGGGTCCTGCTGCTTGGCCTGTCCCGGCGGCTGCGTGGCGGGCTCCTCGTCCTTCTGCTTGACCTGACCGGGCGGGGCGGTGTCGACGACGTTCTCGTTCTTGGTCTTCGGAGAACTCGGGGCGGGCTGTGTCACTACCGGCGTGCTCGTTGCGGGCGCCTCGGTGCCGGGCGCGCTGATGGCGACGGTCCGATCGACCGATGTGCTCTGCCGCTGCGCGCTCTGCTGCTGCTGCGCGCTCTGCTGGTGCGGCGCGCTGCGGGTGTGCGCGCCGCTCATGCGGTGATGCACAGGCGGCGCGTGGGCAGCCGGGGTCACGACGGATCGGCCCTGCGCCGCCGGCGCCGCCCCGCTGCTGCCGACGGTGAGAGTGGCCGACTGGCCGCCCGAGGTGTGCTCACGCACGGCGCCCGCCACGTGCACGCCCGTGGCCACGGCCGCCACGCCGGCGCCCGCCGCCGCGACGCTCAGCAGCGTGGCCGTCTTCAGCGCCACCGCGTTGCCCACGAGCGCGGTCAGGCCGCCGCCCGCCGCCGCCCCGCCACCGGTGGCCACGCCGCCGGCCGCCGCCCCGCCGGCGGCGGCGCCGCCGGCAAGGTGAGCGGCCACGGCGTCCCGGACCACGGGCGACGACGCGACCGGAAGCAGGACGCAGATCGCCTGGCGCTGGCGCTTCAGCCTCAGCTCGAACTCCCGGCAGCCCGCGCAGTCGCGCACGTGGCGCCGCAGCGTGCGCCGCCGGAGACCGGCCCCGCTCAGGGTGGCGAGCTGCTGGCGAATCTCGCGGCAGGGAGTCTCGCGGGCCAGCTCGCTCGCCACCAGCGAGCTGCGCGCCTGGAACACGAGCGCCTTGACCTTCTCAGCGGGCACGTCGAGCACGCGGGACACCTCGTCGTGGCGCAGTGTCTCGAGCTGGGTGAGCAGCAGCGCCGCCCGCTGGTCCTCGGGCAGCCGGGCGATGTCGCGCATCAGATCGCGCAGGTGCTCGCGCCGCTCGACCTCCACGCCCAGCCCCTCGGCGCTCGGCTCGTACTCCATCGGCTCGCTGAACGCCATGCCGCGATAGCGAGCCCGCAGCAGCGTCCGGCAGCGGTTGCGCGCCACCGTGAACAGCCAGGGACGCAGGTCGATCTGCTTCTCCGAGCCCACGAGCTCCCGGTAGGCGGCGAGGAACGTGTGCTGGGCGGCGTCGTCGGCGTCTTCCGGCTGGCCCAGCATGTGGCGGCAGAAGGAGCGAATCGGCCGCTCGTAGCGGTCGTAGATCGCCTCGAAGGCCCGCGAGTCCCCGCCCCGCAGCCTCGCGACCAGCCTCTCATCGGAGACCGGCCTAAGCCGCAGCGAGGCAGCCGGCTGACTCGCGTCCGCTCGCATTGACGAAATTATCCCGAGCGCGCCACTTTCGGGTGCATCCCCCAAACAGGGGATGCAGCGAACGCGCCAAAGCTCCCCCGATCGGACTAGTGAGCGGGGACCTGCTCGGTCTCGGTCCAGATGTCCCAGGAGGCCTGGACCGGATCGAGGAAATACGGCGGCTGGTGGTACTTGAGAGCCGAGTCGTAGTTGTAGTTCTTGAGGTAGCCGGTCACGCCCGTGCCGCCGCTGTGCGTGCCGACGGTGCCGCGGAACTTCATCGCGATCGCGCCGGTGACGTTCAGATCTCCGAGGGCGTCGCCGCAGCCGTAGTTGTCCACCCAGAAGGAGTGGTTGAGCGCCAGGATCGCCGCCTGGATCGTCGGATCCGCCATGTACGGGATGCCCTTGCCCTCGCCGGAGGCCGGCGTGATGTTGTCGGAGTACCTGTTGCAGCTCCCGTTCGAGTACTGCACGGGGTGGTAGACGCGCACGAAGCCGTTGGCGATCAGGCCGATCACGGATGAGCCGTTGTGCGTGAGGTTCCCGGCGATGATCACGTCGTTCTCCGCCGCCACGGTCAGGTCGCTGCTCACCGCTGTGCTGGATGAGACCCAGGCGTCGCCGCAACCGCCCCCCGACGGGTACTGCTGACTGTCGGAGAAGCTGGTCGAGCAGCTGCCGTTCTGGACGTAGATGATCCCGTTGGTGGGGCTGCCGGTCCGGAGCGTCGTGCCGGCGGCGTTCTTCACGGTGGCCGTCGAGCCCGTCAGGGTGATGTGAACCGGACCGGTGAAGATCCAGTTCGCGCTCGCGTAGTTCTTGATCGCCGAGTTCGAGGTCGGCAGCTGCAGGTTCGAGGCGCCCCACGTGGTCACGCCGTTGAAGCTCGGGCTGGTGCCTCCGCACGACGAGCGCCAACCGCTCGGGTCGCTGGCCTCGATCTTGTCCGTGTTGCCGTTGTTCGTACGGCCGAACGACGGCGTGCCGCACATCAGGAACTCGTCGTTGGTGTGGGTCGGCCCGTTCACGCCGTCGCCGGTGATGAACGACTGGTCGTCGCAGTAGTTCAGGTCACGGCCGTCGCGGACGTACTTCGCGCACCTGGACTGCGCGGTGTCCGGGTCCGAGTAGGTCAGCGGGTCCGGGGTCTCGAAGTCGGTGAACCAGAGGTAGTTGAGGAAGCCCGCGCGCTTGAAGGTGGCGATGATGCTGCGCTTCACGCCGCGGTAGTAGCCCGTGGAGCGAATCGCGAGCTGGCCCGTGGTCGGGTCGATCACCGAGTTCGTCACGGTCGCCGAGCAGGCGCCCGAGTAGCCCGGGGCCTTCAGGAGCTCGATCTCGTAGCGGCCCTCGGTGTTCGAGCCGGGGATCGCCTGGCTGGAGGCGGTGCTGTACGCGGTGCCCGGCGACTGGATCGGCGACGTGTAGCAGTTGGCCCAGTAGTTGGTGTTCTGCGCGAGGTGCGAGAGG
>DATNBJ010000078.1:0-3204 GCA_035572055.1 Thermoleophilaceae bacterium
ACGCCCCAGAGCATGATCGTCATCGGGTCGGTGACCGCCTCGGGGGTCACGCCGAGCGCCGGCGGCGGCGTCCAGTCGGCGAGCTTGGCCAGGAGCTCCCGGCGCCGCTTCACGATCGGCGGCCAGTGGTCCGGGCCGAGCGGGTCGCCGCCGGTGGCCCAGGTCAGGACGAGCTCGTCCAAGGCCGACATCACCTCGCCCCTGCTCAGCATGAACAGGTCGTCGGTCTGCTCCAGGAAGCCGTTGCGCACCAGCAGGTCGCCGAACTCGCGCAGCTTGTTCCACCAGCGCGTGAGGAACCAGTAGTCACAGAAGAACTTGTGCTCCTCCACGTACGGGAAGACCGTGCGCGAGAGGCCGAGCAGCTCGTCGAAGCCCCCCTGCGCCTCCGAATCGAGCAGGGCGCGGTACTCCTCGGTGAGCCGGTCGCGCTCGCGCTGGATCTCCTCGGTGGGCCGGTCGATCTTCTCGCCCGCGTTGAGCGCGTTGATGTGGCCGATCAGGGCCGCGTAGGGAATGCTCGGATCGTCGAGCCAGCTCTTGTAGTAGTGGTAGAGCCCGTCGCCGGTGGCCATGTTGAACCAGGGGTCCTTCACGGCGGCGAGGTCCTCGAGCCACGCCTGGCCGGCCTCGCTCTTCGCCAGCTCGGCGTCGATCTCATCGGGGGTGCGGCCCTCGACGAAGGCGTCATCCACGCCATCGGATATCGCCCGCCGCGCCAGCCGCCGCAGCTCCGCGTCCGGCTTGAACAGCAGCACGTCGATGCCGGCCACCATCTGAGCGATGTGCTGGTCCGGGATGTCCGGCAGGTTGGCCTTGCAGAGGTCGGCGAAGGTCGAATAGGCGCCGTAGCCCAGCAGCAGGAACTCGAAGTGCCGCTGCCACATCAGGTCGCCGAGCCTCAGCGTGCGCTGGTAGGCGTCGAGCACGTCGACAAAGGATGTGTTGCGCCCGTCCTCGAACATCACCTCGTCCGGCTCGTACTCGGGCAGATCGGGCACGCGCAGGTTGGTCACCTCGTCGATCAGCGCCTCCACCCGGGTCTTCCACTTCGCGTACAGCTCATCCCAGTTCTGGAAGTAGTAGGCGGCGCGCTTCTGGAAGAACTCCGCGCGCTCGGCCACCTTCTCCGGGTCGGTCACCGGGTTGCCCGAGATGTAGATGTAGCCGTTCACCACGCGGTAGTCGATGCCCATGGCCGGGGGCACGGCGAACACGCGGTTCTGCCAAGCGCCCACCGCCTGGTAGGGGCTGTCGATGCACTGCACGTCGAACGCGGGCATCGGCACCGGGAAGTGCATCGAGTTCCAGAACCAGAAGCGGTTCTCGTCCTTCTCGCGCCGCGCCTCCGCGAAGAACGCGTGGTACGGGTACATCTCCTCCCAGCCCTCGCAGCCCGGCGGGGTCTCTATCGAGTACGGACTAGGGAACGATCCAACGGGTGTGGACGTGGCCAATGCGTGCCCCTCTTCTCCTCGGTTACGGCGCGACTCCGAAGGGCGAGAATAACCGGCCCTCGGAGGAATGCCCAGCCTCAGACAGAAGCAAGGGCCGCGCCGGCGAGCTGCTCGAGAACGGGCACACCGGCGGTCGCCACCGGGAGCGCGTCCAGCTCGCGAGCGAGCAGCGCGGCGTCGGCGCGGAAGCGCTCGTCGGCGAGCACGCACGCCAGCGCATCCGGGAGCGCGCCCAGCGCGCGCGGGCCCGGAGCGTCGAACGCGCCGCGTGGGTCGTCTTCGAGCAGGAGGCCGGCGCCCAGCTCGGCGACGCGGCGCGCGTTGCGCCACTGATCGCCGGCGAACAGCGGCATCAGCACCATGGGCACGCCGTGGTCGAGTGCGCCAAGCGTGGTGCCGAAGCCGCCGTGGCTCACCACCGCGGCGGCGTGGGGGAGCACGTCGCTCTGGTCGAGCCAGGGCTCGACGTGCGCATTGGCGGGCAGCGGGCCGAGCAGCGCCGGATTGGCGTCGCGGCCGAGGGTCACGAGGACCCGCACGGGCGCGTCGGCGAGTGCCCGCAGCACGTCGCGGTAGATCGCTGGGAAGAAGGGCAGCGATCCGGTGACCGACCCGAAGGTCACGTACACGAGCGGATCGCCGGCGTTGGCCCACCACTGGGTCAGCGGCTTCGCGGCACGGGGCAGCGGACCGCGGAAGCGGAGCGCCGCGGGCCCGTCGTCGAGGCTCGGCGGGACGAGGCTCAGCAGGGTGGGGGCCGCGGACTCGGCGAGGTCGTCGAGCGCGCCCGCCGCCAGCTCGTCGACCCATTCCTCGGTGGAGGCGAGCCCGAGCGCCACCCGCGCGCGCGGCACGCCGTGGCGGTCGGCGGCGACGGGCCCGGCGAACTCGTAGCACTCGTGCACGAGGACATCGGGTCGCCAGGCGCCGACCAGGCCGTCCAGGTGGGGGAGGGCGGCGGCGCCGCCGATGCCGGCGAAGCCCTCGCGGATCATCAGCTCGTCGGCGTCGCCGGCCGGGAGCGCGGCGGCCTGTCCCATCAGCGGCGCCCAGAGCTGCTCGGGCGCCTCGTCGATCGCGTGCCACGACAGCCGCAGCCGGTCGACGTTCGCGACCCGCGACGCGTACGTGGCCACCATCACGTCGTGCCCGCGCAGGCGGCATGCATGCGCGAGCGGCGCCAGCGGCAGCAGGTGACCCGAGTGGCCGGTGGTTGTGAACAGAACGCGCATGGCGTCTGACGCTAGGCGCAGTTCGCGCGGTTGCCTGTGGGGTTAACCGGAAGCGGCGACGGGAGGTGGCGCGCATTCCGCGCGCGATCTCTACCTTCCCGCTCGGCGGGGTATCGATGGGGCGGGGGCACATCACACGCCGGCAGCTTCTGCGTGCCGGGGCGGGCGGAGCGCTGGCGCTTGGCGCGTTCGGCCCGATGGGCAACGTGCTGGCGAGCGCAAGCCGGCTGCGGAAGCCCGACTCGCTCCCCGACCCAAGCCGCCCGGCGGGCACGCCGACGGACGCGTTCCCCTTCGACCACCTGGTGATCCTGATGATGGAGAACCATTCGTTCGACTGCTACTTCGGAATGCTGCCGCGCCGCGGCCAGCCACTGGCCGACGGCTTCAGCTTCGATCGCGCGGGCCGGCCCTCGAACCGCAACCCGCTGAACGGCGGCTACGTGACGCCCTACCGCGCGACGAGCGAATGCCAGGGCAGCGTGAGCCAGAACTGGAACTCCACCCACAAGCAG
>DATNBJ010000079.1:0-4651 GCA_035572055.1 Thermoleophilaceae bacterium
AACCGCGCTGGAGCCGCGCTGGCGCCGCGGCCGCGCTGGAGCCGCGCTGGAGGCAAACCCGCGCTGGAGCCGAAGCCGCGCTGGAGCCGCAGCCGCGCCACCACCGCGCCGTCCGCGCTACCGCCGCCGCACCACCACGCGGCCCGAAGCGGAGAGCAGCCCCGATCGCGTCACCACGGCCCGGTGCCCGCGCCGCAAACGAATCCGCAGCGACGCCCGCCCCCGGCGGTTCGTCCGAAGCCGGTGTCCGGCGAAACGAATCCGCGCCCCAGCCACCGGCAGCGGCAGGCCCGCCGCGAACGTCCGCACCAAAAACCGCACACGCACCACTCGGCCGGCCCGCACGCGGTGCGGCCGCACCACCACCCGCAGGCGCCCGGTTCGCGACCGCTGCACGAGCGAGCTGACGCCCGAGCCGCCGCCGCCACCGGAGCCACCACGCCCGCCCGGCGCCTCATGCGTCGGCAGCTCAACCACGACGTTGGACACCCGCACGGAGAACGAGCCGTTGGAAGGCCGCAGGTAGCCGGGATCGCGCCCCAGCAGCTCGAGCTTCGGCCGGTGCCCAGGGCCGAACCGCCACCCGTTCCCCGACAGCTGGAACGCGATGTTGCCGTCCTGGTTGTCCAGCAGCCGGTACACCCCGCGGCTGATCAGCGTCTGGCGTCCCTGCTGGTCCACGTCCCACAGCCGCGAATCGAGCTGGCCGAACTGGCCGCTCACCGTCACGTGCGCCGAGACCGTGGGCAGCCCCATCAACGTGTACGCGCCGGTCGTCTTCGGACCCAGGTAATCAGCCGTCCCGGATGCGTTCTCCCCGGGGATCGTCGAGCACGAGGTGGTGCCACCGGCGGTGCCACCGGCGATCGGGTCGTACTTCAAAGCGGTGGACGGATTCCCGCCATCGGAGCTGACCGTCTGAGCGGCGGAGGACCCGAACAACACCGCGCCCGGGTGGAGCAGGGGCCAGCTCGCGGCGCGGAAGGGCCCGTCGCTCGGCTTGCCCGTGGGGCACGCCTGGGTCCATGCCTCGACGCTCCCAGGAGCGGGCGCGGAGCCGACCCCGCGCAGGTAGTGATCGAAGAACGCGGCGGCCTGGTCCTGCAACACACGATCGGCGTTGGGCACGTTGGTGCCACGCGCGTGGCCGAGGTCGCCGAACTGCAGCGACACCGGAAAGCTTGGATCCAGCGACCGCACGTAGTTGTAGATCCGCAGCGATTCCTTGGGCGGGAACAGGTCGTCGGTCCAGCCGCTCTGCAGCAACAGGGGCGCGGGCGTGCCGGGAATGCCGAAGCCCTGATGAAAGTCGCCGATCTGAGCGGCGATCGCCTGTGCGGAGGCGTCCTCCGGCTCGCCGGCGAGCACGCGCTGGTTCCAGGTGGTCAGGTCGGCGTTGGGATCCTGCCCCGGCGCCGCGTAGAAGCCGGACGTCAGCCCGAGCCCATACAGCCCCTCCACGTAGCTCTGCTTGGCGACGCCGATAGGAGAGCGGCTGTCGCCGACCGACGGCACGGTGAAGTCGAGGAACCGCCCGTTCGGCTCCAGGGAGTCGACCAGATCCGACCACGGCCAGCGCGGATACGCCGCCGTGATCGACAGCGGAACGCCGGCCGGGCTGGTCCAGGGCACGAAGCCGGAGCCCTGTGCGGGCAGCAGCCGCACGCGGTTCTTCAGAAAGGCCAGCTCGATGCTCTGCCCGCCGCCGTAGGAGATGCCGGTGACGCCGATGGCGCCCGGCTTCGTCACACCCTGGTCGACCAGCAGGCCCAGCAGGTACTGCGTGTCGTGCGCCTCATAGCGCTGGTCGGCGAGATGGATCCACCCGGACGCGCAGCCCGGCGCCGACCGCGACGACGGCGACCCGCACGAGTCGCCCCACCCGCGCGCGCTGTAGGTGAGCACCGCGTACCCGTGCTGCGCGAAGTAGACGTTGTTGTAGTGGTAGGTCTCGTTGTTGTCGCCGCTGGGCGACGCGGTCTCGAAGGCCGACTTGGAGCCGCCCCAGCCGTGCATCATCACGATGGTGGGAAAGGGGCCGTTGCCGCCGGCCGGCAGAGTCACGTCAGCGTCGAGCGGAACGCCGTCGAAGCTCGCCGTGCGCGTGGCCGCCGAGCCCGGGCAGAAGCGCACCCCGTTCTGCTGTGAGCAGACGTGCCCGAGCGGCGTCAGAGCCGCGAACGCGGGCGCCGAAAAACACAGCGAGCCGCCGACGAACGCGGCGAGCAGTGCCCCCCGCAGCACCTTTCCCCCTCGCATGAGGGGAGCAAGGTAGCGCCTAGCTCGGCAGCTCTGCGCCGATTATCTGGCCCGATCCCTCGACCGTCAGCCAGATCGGCAGGATCGGCACGTGAAAGAGCCCGGCCGCCTGCACGCGGTAATCGGAGATCTGGGGGGAGAGCCAGTAGCGGTCGAAGTCCAACCTGTCGGCTAAGAGCGCGAGCTGCACGAAGTGCTGCGGATCGTCCGTCGAGCGGATGAACGCCCAGCTGGTGGCGCCGTAGTCGAGCACCGCCTCGGCGGCCGGCAGCCAGAGCGCTGCGAACTGCTCGGCCCGGAACGGGTTGATGATCCAGTCGATCTGGACGAACTGGTCTCCCGGCTGCCCGATCACGCGCCCACCTCCGCGCGGATCGCGCCCGGACCCTCGGCTGTCTTGCCGAGCCCCTCGGACTCGGCCCCAACGAGGATCGCGATCTTGCCCAGGTGCTTGTTCTCCAGCATCAGCTGATGAGCCTCCCCAACGCCGTCGAAGCCCATCGTACGCCAGAGCACCGGTCGGATCTGGCCCGCCGCCATCAGCTCGTTCGCCTTGTGGCACTGCCACGCGTTGGCGAAGTGGGAGCCGATGATCTGCTTCTGCCGCATCCACAGGTAGCGCACGTCGAAGTCGAGGTTGAAGCCGGTGGTGCCGGCGCAGATCACGACCTTGCCGAACGGCTTCACCACGAACACCGACGTGGGGAACGTGGCCTGGCCCACGTGCTCGAACACGATGTCCGGCGAGTCGCCGAGGATCTCCTTCACGGCCTTGCCGAAGCGCCGCGACTCCGCGAAGCGCTCCTTCTCCTCCTCGTCCGTCTCGCCGCCGCGGCGCATCATCCCCGCGAACTCGTTGCGGTTGATGTAGCCGTCGGCGCCGAGCTCCATGCACAGCTCGCCCTTCTCGTCCGACGACACGACGCCCACGCAGTGCGCGCCCGTGAGCTTGCAGAGCTGGATGGCGAACACGCCAAGCCCGCCGGCGGCGCCCCAGATCAGCACCTTGTGACCGGCCTGGAGCTTGCACTGGTCGATCAGCATCCGATAGGCCGTGAAGTAGGTGAGGCCGTACGACGCGGCCTCGTCCCAGGTCAGGTTCGCCGGCTTCTCGAGGAGCTGCTGCTCCTGCACCTTGGTGAACTGGGCGAACGAGCCCCAGGAGGTCTCGTAGCCCCAGATCTTCTGCGACGGCGCCGCCATCGGGTCGAGCCCGTGCACCTCGACGTCCTCATAGGACGCCTGGTTGCAGTGGATGATCACCTCGTCGCCGGGCTTCCAGCGCGTCACGCCCTCGCCGACCTTCCACACGTAGCCGGAGGCGTCGGAGCCGCCGATGTGGTGGTCCTCCTCCGGGTGGTAGCGGAACACCGATACCGGCTTTCCGAGCGCCGCCCACACGTTGTTGTAGTTGACCCCGGCGGCCATCACGCGCACCATCACCTCGAACGGACCGGGCTCTGGTACCTCGATCTGCTCGACTTGGAACGCGTCGCGGGGCTGTCCCTCGCGCTCCTGGCGGATTACCCACGCCGCCATCGTTTCGGGGAGCGTTCCGGGCTCGACGCCCACGTCAGTCACGTTCGTCAGGTCAACTTGCGCCATCTGCTGTTCGGCCCTCCAAGGTCGAATGGGTGCGGGATGCTACCTCGGCTCGGTACCACCACGAACCCAGTGCATGACCGCCTGGCCGAGCATGGTGAGCAGCGAGAAGATCACGCCGATCGCGCAAATGCCCGCCAGAGCGCCCGCCGCGGAGGACCACCAGGGGGTCGTGCTGCTGCACGATCCGGAGGGGCAGGGCGCCATCGCGATCAGGAACAGGAAGCCCGTCGCGGCGAGCAGAAGGGCCGCGGAGCGCGCCGGCTTGCTCGGCGCGACCACGAACAGAATGAGGCCGAGGGCCCCGATGAGCGACGGGATCAGAATCCGCACGCGCGTAGGTATAGCGCGGCGGCGGGGTGGTTAGACGCCGAGCGCCTCGGCCTGAGCAACTTCGGCGGCAGCCTCCGGCTGCTCCGCCAGCGCCGGCTTCGGCTTGCGAACGCCGTCGATGAAGAAGAAAGCCACGAACGCGCCGATGGCCGCCACGGAGGTGGACACGATCATCGCGGTGGTGAAGCCGTGGATGAACGCGTCGTGGGTGGCGTGCAGCACCTGCTGCGCCATCGTGGGGTCCGAGATGTGCACCGACGAGGCTCCCTGACCGAGTTGATCGGCCAGCGCCGAGCGCTGACCGGGCGACAGCGGCATGTTCGCCAGGTTGTCGCTCAGGCGGCTGCGGCTCACCGACTGGAAGACCGTGCCCAAGAGCGCGACGCCCAGCGTGCCGCCCACCATGCGGTTCATCGACAGGATCCCGGACGCCACGCCCGCCTTGTCCACGCTCACC
>DATNBJ010000080.1:0-6125 GCA_035572055.1 Thermoleophilaceae bacterium
AGCGCGGCCTCCGCTCGATGGTGCCCATGAACATCCGGCCGGCCGGCGACCAGCTGTCGCTCGGCAACCAGATCACGTCGCTGTTCGTGCACCTGCCGGTGGCCGAGCCTGAGCCCGAGCACCGCTACCGGCTCAGCATGGCCGAGGCGGAGGGTCTGAAGAGCGGCACGCAGGCGATCGGCGGCGAGACGCTGCTCCAGGTAGCCGGAGTGGCGCCGCCCGTTCTCCACTCGTTCCTCGCCCGCTCGCTGTTCGCGTCACGGCTGTTCAACGTGACCGTGACGAACGTGCCGGGTCCGCAGATCCCGCTCTACGCGATGGGCGCGAAGCTGCGCGAGATCTACCCGCTCGTGCCGATCGCCGCGGAGCACGCCATCGGGATCGCTGTGATGAGCTACAACGGCCACATCGTGTTCGGCGTGAACGCGGATCGCGACACGGTGCCCGACGTGGACGAGCTGGTGGACGGCATTCGCGAGTCGTTCGCCGAGCTCCGGCGGCTGGCCCGGAAGGCCGGCGCCGCCGCGTGATCGACCTCCACTGCCACATCCTCCCGGGCATCGACGACGGTCCCCTCTACCCGGGCCAGAGCGTCGCGATGGCGCGGCAGGCCGAGGCCGACGGAATCGAGCGCGTGTGCGCCACGCCGCACATCCGGCACGACCACGACGTGCGGATCGAAGAGCTTGCGGCCCGGGTGGCGGCGCTGAACGGCGACCTGGAGCGTGAGGGCTGCGCCACGCGGGTCCTGCCGGGCGGCGAGCTGGCCGAGTCGCAGACGGCCGCGCTCACGGGCGCCGAGCTCGACGCCGTGACGCTGGGCGGGGGTGGCCGCTGGCTGCTGCTCGAACCCGGCCCGGGTCCGCTCGGGGGCTCGCTTCTCACCGTGGTGGACCGGCTGGCGGCGCGCGGCTTTCGCAGCGTGGTGGCGCACCCGGAGCGCCACCTCGGGCCGGAGTACGTGGAGATCCTGGAGTCGCTCTGCCGGCGCGGCGCGCTGATCCAGCTCACGGCCGATCTGTTCCTCCGGGAGGAGACCGCGGGCACCATGGCCGAGCTCGCGGAGCGGCGCTTCTGCCACGTGCTCGCCAGCGATTCGCACTCGCCCGAGCACGGCCGCCCGCCGCGGCTGTCGGAGGGCCTGGCCCGGCTCGGCGCCATCCCGGCGGTGGCCCCGTACGCCGGCTGGATCGCGCACGACGCGCCGGCCGCGATCGTGCGGGGCGAGAACGTGGTGCCGCCGTGGGAAGGCTCAGAGGGGCACTAGCCGCACGTCGGCCACCAGCTCCTCGACCACCGACCGCGAGCCGGTGCCGAGGCCATGGCGGAGGAAGTTCGCCGCGCCCGCCGCGGCGCCACGGCGCAGCGAGGACTGCCAATCGCGGCCCTCGGCCCACGCCGCCGCGACCGCTCCCATCATCGAGTCCCCGCAGCCCTCGCGCGCGCCGCGATCGAAGCGAGGGGGCACGAGCTCCCAGGCCTGGGCGCCGCGCAGCACGAGGGCCGGCGCTCCCCCGCGCGTGACCAGGACCGTTCCGGCCCCGGCATCGCGAAGGCGCTCGGCGGCCGCGCGCATCTCGGCCGGCTCCGACACCGGCCCCTGTACGAAGCCGGCGAGCTCCCAGTCGTTCAGCTTCACGAGGTCCGGACCCGCGGCCAGCACGCTGTCCAGCCGCGGTGAGGACAGGTCGACCAGCACAGGCGTGCCGTTGCCGCGCACGTCGGCGGCGAGGTTGCAATAGAACTCGAGCGGGAGCACGTCCGGCGGCATGGGGTTGCAGATCACGAGCACGTCGCTCTGGAGCGCGGCCGCCACGGTGAGCGAGAAGAGGTCGTCCAGCTCGTGCCGCGACGGGCTGTCGCTCCAGGCGCCCGACACGAGCGCGCGCTCGCCGTTGCGCCGGTCCTGCACGTAGCAGCCGCTGGCGGCGCCCGTGCGGACGAAGCGGCGCTCGCCGGGAAGCTGCGCGAGCAGGGGCTCGAGCATCGTGCCCGTCTCGCCTCCGATGAAGCCGCACAGGATCGGATGGGCGCCGAGCTCGGCGGCCATCCGGCTGACCCACACGCCCTGCCCGCCCGGGTGGATGTGGATCTCGTCGCCCGCCGTCTGGCGCTTCTCGATCGTGATCGTGAGCAGCGGGTGGGGCCCGAAGATGGCCACGCTGCCGCTCATGGCGAGGGCGCGAAGTCACCGCGCAGCAGCACGACCAGGTCCGAGTAGTCCTTGAAGTACTTGTAGCTGCCCCACGTCCACAGCAGCGCCCGGTCGCCGGAGATGCCGCGCGGCACCACCGGGCGCAGGTTGTCGCGCGTGCTGTCGGTGGTGATGGGCTTCACCGTCCAGCTCCTGCCGAGGTCCGCGGTCTCCCAGCGCTCGAGCTCGTCGCGCCCGTCGATCATTCGCGAGAGGTAGACGACGTTCGCGTCCGAGTGGTCGATCGTGATGCCGGCGCTGTACGAGGGGTCCTGATCGATGTGCGGTCCGGCGTCGGCGAGCTTGCGGTCGAGCCAGTGCGTGCCGGTCCAGCGCGCGTAGCGGTAGCTGTGGAGGTCCCGGCCGCGGACCGTCGAGTAGACGACCACCGGCCGGCCGGCCGCGTCGTGGGCGACGTCCCACACCCACGCGCGGCCGTCCGCCCGCCACGAGTAGATGCGCTCGCCGCTGCGGTAGTCGAACGGCACGCTCGTGCTGGCGGTGATCCGGCTGCCGTTCGCCCTGCGGACCGCCCAGTTCTGAAGCTGCCCGAAGTAGAGGCTCGTGGCCCGCGAGCCCGGGTGGGCGCCGGTGTAGGCGAAGCGGATCGAGTCGCCATACACGTCGTACTTCACGTACGGGCGCTGGCCCTTCGGGCCGCGCAGAAGCGTTCGCGCCGGCGACCAGGTGCGTAGGTCCCGGGTGGTGCTGAAGGTCGGCTCCCAGTTGCCGCCGCGCCAGAAGAGGTAGAGGCGCGAGCCGAGCCAGACGGGGTTCGGATAGGTGTAGCCGAGCGAGCCCGGGGAGTTGACCGGCACCGTCCGCTCCCTCCCCCACTCGTTCACGCCGCCGGGGTTCACGCCGACTCGGAACCACATCTTCGTGTTCCGGGTCAGCCGTCCCGAGTGGGGCGAGTAGAAGGCCACGAGCCGCCCGTCCGGCAGCGTGGTGAGGGAGGGGTTCGAGTGGTCGTCGCTCGGGAGCGTCTCGTGAAGGCGCGCCTGCGACATGTCCCCGCTCTGCAGCGAGATGCGGCCGACCTCCACGTTCCCCGCGCTCGTGATCCAGCCGATGTACACGTCGTCGCCGATCGCGATCGCGCGGGGATCGCCGAACCACGACCAGCCGCCGCCGGCGACGCTGATGGTCGACGCCTGCGCGGTGCCCGCGCCGAGCAGGATCAGGGCAGTTGCGAGCACCTTCGAGCGCACCGGCCCAACGTATGCGCGTCAGGGAGCCGCTTCCTCCGCTGCCGCTACGCGACTCTCGTGTGGATAACTACGGCTGCGCTTCAGTGCGGCAGGCGGTTTTGCGGGCGCGGCCGGCGTCCTACGGTGGAACAAATGCGTGTGCTCGGCTTGGCACTGATCGCAGCGGCCGCCGCGCCGGGCGTCGCCTGGGCGACGCAGCCCGGCGCGAACGGCCGGATCGTCTTCGCCCGCACGCCGCCCGGGAACGTCGCGGCGGCGAGCGACCTCTACACGGTGAACCCGGATGGCAGCGGCGTGGCCCGGCTCACCGCGAACGGCGGCGCCATCAACCCCGCCTGGTCGCCGGACGGCAGGCGCATCGCCTTCGAGCTTCGCTCGGCCGGCGCGGCGACGATCGACCTGATCGACGCCGACGGCACTCACGACACTCCGCTCGTGCACGGATTCGGCCCGCCGGCCTGGTCTCCGGACGGGAGCAGGATCGCCTTCACGAGCGATCGCGACGGCAACGACGAGATCTACGTGATGAACGCCGACGGCAGCGGCCTGACGAACCTCACGCAGAACACGGGACTCGACCACGCTCCGGCGTGGTCCCCGGACGGCGCGCGCATCGCCTTCGGGACGATCCGGAGCGCGACCTTCGACACCGAGATCTACACCATGAACGCCGACGGATCCGCGCAGACGGACCTGACGAACAACCCGTCCGCCTCCGACATCGCGCCGCCCTCCTGGTCGCCCGACGGCAGCAAGGTCGCCTACAGCGTGTACCGCGACGGGATCTACGTGATCGGCGCGGGCGGCGGCCAGCCCACCCGGCTCACGACCAACCCGCTCGGCGACATCGACCCGGCCTGGTCCCCCGACGGCAGGCAGATCGTCTTCTCCCGCCAGTACGACGGCAACTGCACCTCGCCGCCCACGCCGACGGTCGGGGGCCAGTGCCGCCTCCTCTGGATCATGAACGCCGACGGAACCGGCCAGCGGCAGCTCACCGACAACCCCGGAGGCGGCGACTCCGACCCCTCGTGGGGAACGGTCCCGCCGAGGTCGGAGCCGCCGGAGGACGTGATCGGCCGGACGCCGGCGGCGACGCGGGTGAGCGCCTTCGGCGGACGCGCCGCCTGGAGCGTGTTTGACCCCGCCACCAAGCTCTACTCGCTCGTGACCTGGACGGAGGGGTTGTCGAGCCCCCAGCCGACCCGCGTGAAGCCGCGCCGGGTGCCGTTCGACGTGGACCTCGGGCCGAACTCGCGCGACGCCGTGGTGGCGGTCTACTCCCGCTGCCGTCACGAGCCGAGCGGCGGCTGCGATCTGTACGTCTACGACTTCGGCTCGCGGCGCGAGTCGCGAATTCGCTCGACCACCGTAAGGGGCGGGTCCGAGTTCCTGCCCACGATCTGGCGGTCTCGGATCGCGTTCGCGCGCGTGTGGGAGAAGCGCAAGCGCAAGGTGTCCTACATCTACACGCGCCGGCTGACCCGCCGCGATCGCTCACAGCGGCTCGCCGGCGGCTCGTCCGGGACCCCCACGTCGCTCGATCTGCGCGGCTCCCGGCTCGCGCTCACCTGGGGCTTCGTCCAGCTCGACACGCTGCGCGGAAAGCCCAAGCGGATCGCCCGGACGGCCGGCGCCAGATCGGCATCGCTGGCCGCTGACGGGCTCTACTGGGTCGAGGGGAACACCATCCGCCGCTACTCCCTGCGCAGCGGGGCGATCACGGCGGCTCCGGCGCCGGACTCGACCCTGTCCGCCGTGCGCGACGGAGGCACGACCTTCTACTCGCGCGCGGCCGCCGACACGTTCCTGGTCGCCCGCTACCGGCCGAGCTTCCAACCTGCGGCTAACTACGGCCTCGCCTCAGTGCAGCAGACGGTTTCGGGTTCGACCCTTCAGCCGTAGCGTCTCCCCCATGCTCGAGGTGCGCATCCACGGCCGCGGCGGACAGGGCGTGGTCACCTCGGCGGAGCTCCTGTCCGTGGCGGCCTTCATCGAGGGCCGCCACGCACAGGCGTTCCCGAGCTTCGGCTCCGAGCGCACCGGCGCGCCGGTCGTGTCGTTCTGCCGCATCGACGATCGCGAGATCCGCACGCGCGAGCCGATCTCGCGCCCGGACGTGCTGATCGTCCAGGACCCGACGCTCCTGCATCAGGTCGACGTCTTCAGCGGCCTCGGCGACGACGGCTACCTGCTGATCAACACGAGCCGCGGCTTCGACGAGCTGGGCCTGGGCGAGTTCGTGCAGCGCTTCCGGCGCGAGCGGCTGCTCACCGTCCCGGCGAGCGAGCTGGCGCGCGAGCACCTCGGCAGGCCACTGCCTGGCGCCCCGCTGCTGGGCGGCTTCGCCGGGCTGAGCGGGCTGATCTCGATCGACTCGGTGGCGGAGGCCATCCGCGACAAGTTCTCGGGCGCGGTCGCGGACGGCAACGTGGCCGCCGCCCGCGCCGCGTTCGACCTCGTGCGCGAGGAGCTGAAGGAGCTGACAAGTGCTTAGGCAGATGGAGGGATCGGCGGCCGTGGCCGAGACGGTGGCGCTCTGCCGCCCCGAGGTGATCGCCGCGTATCCGATCTCCCCCCAGACGCACATCGTGGAGGGCCTGTCGGCGCTCGTGAAGACCGGCCGCCTCTCCCCCTGCGAGTTCATCAACGTGGAGTCCGAGTTCGCCGCGATGTCGGTGTCGATCGGGGCCAGCGCCACCGGCGCCCGCACGTACACC
>DATNBJ010000081.1:0-9550 GCA_035572055.1 Thermoleophilaceae bacterium
TAGCCGTGCAGGGCGTCGGCCTCGCCGCCCATTCCCACCACGTGCTCGGCCGAGCGCCAGGCCTCGAACAGCACGCCCGCCACCCAGCCGCCCGTGGCCTCCACGGCCTCGGCCGGGTCGATGTCCGCCCGGCCCGCCCGCTCGAGCGCCTCGGCGGCCTCGTCGGTGCGGAAGGCGAGGTCCGCCTCGGCCACGGTCACGCTGGCGCCGAGCGCGGCGCCCGCTACGGGCAGCTCACGGCGGCTGATCAGCACGATGCGCATCTGCGGCGGCGCGTAGCGCACGAGCGCCTCGATCACGGCAAGCGCCGAACGCGAGTCCGCCAGGCGCTCGAGCTCGTCGATCACGAGCACCACCCGTACGTCGCCGACCGCCTCCACCATGAGGCCCGCCGCCTCCGCATGAGGCAGCCGCGCCGCCAGCGCGCGCGTGGCCACGCCCTCAACGGACTTCACGTGCGCCGACAGCGCCGCCTCGACGTAGGTCACGAGTCGGCCTGGAGCGGCGTCCGTGTCGTCGAGCGTGAGCCACGCCACGCGGCGGTCGATCAGCGGCAGCGCCTGCGTGACGGCCGTGGTCTTGCCGGCCCCGGCGGTGGCCGTGACCCAGACGAGCCCGTTCTCCTCGATCAGGTCCGCGAGCAGGCGATCGATCCGCGGGCGAGCGGCCAGCCGTTCGGGCTGCGGCGGCACCGCCACCTTCCTGCGTATCACCCGGCTCATCCCTCGCCACCCATTCAACACCATCCGGAAACCCGCGTGGTAGAGCGGTTTCGGGTCGGTTAACCCCTTCTGAGGAAGCTGTCTTCGATGGGCGACCTCCAGGGCCGCTACCGCAGCGCGATCGCTCGCTTCGCCACCGGCGTCACCGTGATCACCACGGTCGACGGTGACAGGCTGGCGGGAATGACGGCGAGCGCGGTCGCCTCGCTGTCGCTCGAGCCGCTGCTCCTGCTCGTCTGCGTGAGCAACCACCTCCCTACGCACGCGGCGCTCGAGCGCAGCGGCCGCTTCGCCGTGAACGTGCTCGGCGAGGAGGACGGCGAGCTGGCGCTGCGCTTCGCCCGTCCGGGCGCGGACAAGTTCGCCGGCCTCGACGTGACCCACGACCACGACGTGCCGCTGCTCGGCCGCGCGATCGCCCACTTCGTCTGCGACGTCCGCGAGCGCCTGCCGGGCGGCGACCACTCGATCTTCATCGGCGCAGTGCGCCACTGCCATCACATCCCGAACCGCCGGCCGCTCCTCTACTTCGCGAGCGAGTTCGGCGGCATCAAGCGCCCCGACGACGCCTTCGGGCAGGCGTCGGAGCTCTTGGCAATGACTGCGATCTAAGAGGAGGAGAAACGACGTGATCAGGACCGGAGAGCAGTTCCTCGAGTCGCTTCGCGACGGCCGCCGGGTGCTGTGCGGCGGCGAGATGATCGACGACCTCACGACCAACCCGAAGACGCGCGGCTTCGCGCATGCGGTCGCCGAGTACTACGACATGCATCACGACCCTGAGCACCAGGACGTGATGACCTACGTCGACGAGAACGGCGAGCGCTGGGCCAAGCACTGGTTCCTGCCGCGCACGAAGGAGGACCTCGTCGCCCGGCGCGAGTACCACGACCACATCTTCCGTCACTGGGCGCGCGGCGCGATGTTCACCCGTCCGCCGGCCAGCATGCTGCCGGTCTTCTACACGCTCTACCAGGACCCGGAGCCCTGGGAGTCCGAGTCGCGCGGCCACGACGGCCGCCCGCTCGCGGACAACATCCGCAACGCCTGGGACTACCTGAAGTCGAACGACCTGTCGGCGTCGCCGATGTTCCTCGACGTGCAGGGCGACCGCTCGGACCCGGACTCGGTCTCCGAGACGCCCATGCTCCGCATGGTCGAGAAGAACGACGAGGGCATCGTCGTGCGCGGCTGGAAGGCGATCGGCACCGGCGTGGCGTTCTCGAACGAGATCTTCATGGGCGTGCTGTGGAAGCCGGGCGCCGTCGAGGAGCAGATCGTGTTCGCGCTCGTGCCGGCCAACGACCCCGGCGTGACGCACGTGGTGCGGCCGTCGCTGGCTCAGCCCGACGCTGATCCGTTCGACCGCCCGCTCGCCAGCCGCGGCGACGAGCTCGACGGCATGGCCTACTTCGACGACGTGATGATCCCCTGGGACCGCGTGTTCCACATCGGCAACCCCGACCACGCGAAGTTCTATCCCCAGCGACTGTTCGACTGGATCCACGCGGAGACGCAGATCCGCCACGTGGTGAACGCGGAGATGATCGCCGGGCTCGGCGTGCTGATCACCGAGGCGCTCGGCACCGCGCAGGCGCCGATCGTGGCCTCGCAGGTGGCCGATCTGATTCGCTTCCGCGAGACCTGCCGCGCGTTCACGATCGCGGCGGAGGAGACCGGGTTCATGTCACCCGGCGGCCTCTACAAGCCGAACAACATCTTCGTGGACTTCGGGAGGGCGTACTACCTCGAGAACGTCCACAAGATGATCGAGACGCTGATCGACTTCTGCGGTCGCGGCGTGGTCGTCTACCCGACCAAGGCCGATCTCGACAACCCGGAGCTCGGTGGTGCGCTGCGTGCGGCGCTGCGCGGCCACAACACGAGCGCCGAGGACCGGACGAAGATCTTCCGGATGATCCACGAGCGCTTCCTGTCCGAATGGGGCGGGCGCCACGCGATGTTCGAGAAGTTCAACGGCACCCCGCTGTGGGTGATCAAGCTGCTGACGATGCAGCGGGTCGAGTACCAGGCGGACGGGCCGCTGACCGAGCTCGCGCGGATGGCCTGCGGCATCGAGGACGCGAGCGGTCTCGCCCAGCGTGCCGACGAGGAGAAGGCGGACTACCCGTCGATCCGAGTGCGGCCCGACTACATCAGGGCACAGGACGTCGAGACGACCGTCGCCTAGCGCGCAACCACTCGAGGTTGCGCTCCAGCATCGGTCTGCGGTGGGGGCGGCGGCTCACGACGAGCGCCGCCCACGCCGCGGTTTGCAGCGCGCGGGCCTCGACCATGAGGTCGAGCGTGTCCTCGTCGACCGGTCCGTAGGCGCGCAGCGCTGCCTGCTGCAGGGTCTCGTCGGCGCCGAAGATCCGCGCCTGCCCGACCAGAACGCCGAGGTCCCACTCGACCGGGCCGGCGAACGCGTCCTCCCAGTCGAACCAGAGCGTGCCGTTCTCCGCGTGCATGACGTTGGCGAGGTGGGAATCGCCGTGGACGGGCCCGAGGGGGAGGCCACTCAGCCGCTCCAGCACGGTGGCGAGTCCCTCGCGCAGCATCGCCATGTCGTCCGCCGAGTGGATCTCCGCGCCCACCGGCATGTCGAGCACGCGCCCGGCCTCATGGAGGGCCTCGAGCGGAGGGAGTTGGAGATGGGCGCCCGCCAGCGCCTCGTGGCACTCGCGCAGCGCTCGCCCCGCCGCCGCAGGGCTGGGCGGCCCGGGTAGGCGCTCGGCGAGCTGCCAGAACGAGAGCGACATGCCGTCCTCCATGTGCGGCCCGGGATCCACCTCGCCGCTCGGCGGGATGACCGGCGCGCCCGCGCGCGCGAGATGCGCGGCGATCGCGATCTCCCTGGCGAGGTGCTCACAGCCGCCGTCGCGGCTCATCGCGGTGGTGGTGGCCACCCGGGCGACCACCGGAGCCGGCCGCAGGTGCACGAGCACGTTGCTCGCGTCGTGGAGGAGCAGCGGCTCCTCGACGCGCAGGCCGTGGCGCCGCGCGGCCGCGACCGCCGCCGCCAGCGCACGTTGTCGCAAATCTGTCATACAGATAGCCTGCTCACGTGTCTCAGCACGACCGGCTCGCCATCCGCGACCTCATAGAGAACTGGGCGGTCTGGCGCGACGCCGGGGATTGGGACCGGTTCCGCACCGTCTGGCACGACGACGGTCGCATGATGGCCACCTGGTTCCAGGGATCGGCGGAGGACTTCATCGAGGTGAGCCGCGAGGGGTTCGAGCGCGGCGTCAGCATCCTGCACTTCCTCGGCGGCCAGTCGATCGACATCAGCGGCTACCGCGCGATCTCGCAGACGAAGATGACGATCTCGCAGCGCGCGGAGGTGCACGGCGTGACCTGCGACGTGGTCTGCACCGGCCGCTTCTACGACTTCGTGGAGAGGCGCAAGGGCGACTGGCGCATCGTGCTGCGGCAGCCCATCTACGAGAAGGACCGGCTCGACCCGCTCGACCCGGCGGCGAAGCTCGAGCTCGACGGAGACCTGCTCGGGCAGTTCCCGGCCGGATACCGCCACCTGGCCTACGCGCAGGCTTCGATCGGCTTCGACGTGAAGCGCGACATGCCCGGCCTGACAGGCCCAGAGGTGGAGCGGCTGTACGCAGCGGGTGCGGCGTGGCTGGCGGGAGAGCAGCTCCGCTGGGGCTAACCCCTGCCCACTGCGCACTGCCCACTGCCCACCGAAAAGACCCCCGCCCCGGCCGGGTGGCCGGGGCGGCGGTTGCGGTGGAGGTGGGCGGCGCCAGAGGCGGCGACCGCTCCACCCTCGGCGCGCCACACGCTCTGCGTGCTGTGCGCGCACGTACTGCTCGTGGATAAGCGAGTGCATGTCGCTCCTTCGTGGGATTGGAGATCCCGGAGCGCCCGCCGAGCCCAGCTACCGATGGAGGTGTCCGTCGGACCGAGGTCGCGGGCGTTCCGGCTGCCCGCGACCCAGTCGTACGTCTAGGTCTCGAGCAGCGCGGCCCGTGGCATGCCCCTGAAGGCTGCCGCGGCGGCGTTGGTCGAGTTGTGACGTAGACGAGACACGTTCATGAAGAGCCACCTGGTTTGGGATGGCGCGTTGAAGCCAACGTATCAGCGGCGTCAAGTGAGCAGTGAGCAGTGAGCAGTGAGCAGGGCCGAGGGCTCAGGCCTGCTCTCTGCTCTCTGCTCCCTGCTAGCTGTCCTCTATCCAACCAACCCATCAGCCCCCGGCGCCGGCTGCTTCGCGTTCGACGTCGTGATCGCTCCGTTCCCCGGATCGGTCACGTAGATCGGGCCCGACAGCTCGATCGCGCCGTTCTTCACCGCGCCCATCTGCGCGCCGCCGTAGCCGCCGTGCTCTTCCTTCGAGTAGCGGAACGGGACGAGGCCCGGGCCGGTGAAGCCGCCCTTGTTCACGGCGTCGACCAGGCTCTGCCGGGTCGGGCTCTTGCCCGCCGCCTTCAGCGCCTGCGCGAACGTGTAGGCGCTCGCCATCCCGTACTCGACGTTGCCGTCCCACGGAGCCTTCGGGTCGTACTTGTCGTGGATCTGCTTGAACAACTGGACCCAGGCGTTGGAGCTGTCGGCGGTCGACGGCAGGTAGCCGTCGGTGACCGCGCCCTCGATCAGGGCGGTGTCGGCCTTGCCCTTCGAGAACGCCTTCAGGAGGCCGCCGACCGTCGTCGGGTCGATGCCCACGTTCGACACGACGAGCTGCGGCTTGTAGCCGAGCTTGAACGACGTGAGCTGACCGAGCGCGGTGTAGGCGGGGATCGTGAAGTCCACGAGCACATCGGCGCCCGCCTTCTGGAGCGCGGTGATCTGCGGAGCCACGTTCGTGTTGCCGGGCTCATACGGCTGCGTCGAGACGATCTGGCTCTTCGGGACCTGCTGCTCGATGCCCGCCAGGCCGCCCTTGCCGAAGTCGTCGTTCTGGTAGAAGACGCCGACCTTCTTACCGGCCAGGTTCTGCTTGATGTACTGGCCGAGGATCTTGCCCTCGATCGTGTAGTTGGGCTGCCAGCCGAACGTGTAGGGATGAGCGCTTCCGTCATCCCAGCAGGGGCAGCCGGACGACACGAACAGGTCCGGCACCTTCGACGCGTTCAGGTAGTCCACGACCTTCGTGTGCGTGGGTGTGCCGAGCCCGCCCCAGATCGCGAACACCTTGTTCTGGAGGACGAGCTGCTTCACCACCGTCACGGTCTTGGTGGGGTTGTAGCCGTCGTCCTTGTAGATCAGGTTGATCTTGCGGCCGTTCACCCCGCCGTGATCGTTCAGGTAGCTGAAGAAGGCCTTGGCCGCCGGGGCGATCTCGCTGTAGCCGGGCGCAGCCGGGCCGGTGAGCGGCTGGTGGCTGCCGATCAGCACCGTGGTCTTCGTGACCCCGGGCGTCGAGGATCCACCTCCGCCACAGCTCGCAACCGCCGTGGCCGTCGCCGCGCACACGGCGACGGCAAGCACGCTTCGTGTCCTAATTCGCATCATCACCCTCCTCCTGGTGAGTTGACGGTTCTCTCCTCCCGCGCGGCCACGCCAGCCGCGCGATTCCCCGCAGCGCTCCCTGGATCCCCTGCGGCGCCGCCACCACCACGCCTATGAGCACGAGCCCGTAGAGCGCGAGGGGCAGGTTTGCCTGCACGTCGTTGGACAGCGAGAAGGACTGGGCCACGTCGGTCGACCACTGGGGCAGGAACACGAGCGCCAGCGCTCCCCACACCGCCCCCGCGAGGCTGCCGAGCCCGCCGAGCACGATCCCGGTGAGCAGGGACAGCGACAGCTCGAGCGGGAACGCGCCGGGCGCTGCGATCTGCGTGACGACCACGAGCGACGCCCCGGCCAGCCCGGCGCAGGCGGCGCTGATCACGAACGCGAGGATCTGGACGCGCGCGACGTTCAGGCCGGCGAGCTGAGCCGCCACCTCGTCGTCGCGGATGGCGCGAAACGTCCGGCCCACGCGGCCGCGCATCAGGTTCGCCAGCAGCACGTACACCACCAGCGCTCCCGTGCAGGCGATCCACGCCTCCCAGCGCTCGAGCGGGAATGTCGCGCCGAGCGAGGACGGCGGCGTGGGCGGTGCCACGTCGATGCCGTTCTCGCCGCCGAACGCACCGGGGTAGCGGTCGGCGAGGCCCGGCAGCCCCACCGCCAGCGCCAGGGTCGCGCCGGCGAGGTACGGGCCGCGCAGCCGCGACGCCGCCGCGCCCACCAGCACCCCGGCCAGCGCGGTGATCACGGTGGCGGCCACCATCGTGGGGAAGAGCGGCCAGCCGGCTCGGCTCACGAGCAGCGCCGTCGAGTACGCGCCCACCGCCATCAGCGCGCCGTGGCCGAGCGAGATCTGGCCGTTCAAGCCGGTGAGCACCGTGAGGCCCGCGAGCGCCGTGAAGAAGTAGGCGGCCGACGCCATCCGCAGGTTGTCGAACGCCCCGAGCGAGATGCTGAGCAGGAACAGCAGGACCCCGAAGACGAGCGCCAGCAGCAGGTGCCGGGCGAGCGTCTGCTCGGGGAGGCGCAGCCGCCGAGCCCGCGGGCGAGGACCGGACGGCGGCTCGCCCGGCTCGCGGCGGCGGCGAGCACGGATGGGCTGCTGTGTCTGCGCCCGGTTCATATCCGGCGCGCCCTGGTGCTGGTGAAGAGACCGCTCGGCCGCACCATCAGCACCGCGATGAGGATCGCCAGCGCCGCCAGCGTGACGAGCGATGAGCCCGCGTAGCCCGCCACGTAGCTGAGCGACAGCCCGAGCAGGAGGCCGCCCACCACGGCGCCGACGGGGCTGTCCAGGCCGCCGAGCACAGCGGCGGTGAAGCCGAAGACGGTGACGGGGTCGAAGTTGTTGGGCCCGACGAACACGGCGGGCGCGATCAGGAGGCCGGCCAGCGAGCCCGTCATCGCCGCCAGCGCCCAGCCGAACGTGAGCATCCGGCCGACGCGCACACCCTGCAGCCGCGCCACCTCGGGGGCGAACGCGGACGCCCGCAGTCTCAGGCCGATGTCCGTGGCCCGGAACAGCAGCGCCAGCAGGACCGCCATCCCCAGCACGGCGATCACCGTGAACAGGTCGAAGGGCGAGAAGAACAGCGTGTGGCCGCCCACGCGGTAGCCCCTGATCGAGAACGCGGGCGGGAACGAGCGCGGTGTGCCGCCCCAGATCATTCCGGCGGCCGCCTGCAGCAGGATGAGCAGGCCGATCGTGGCGATCACCGCGTTGAGCGGAGGGCCGCCCTCCACACGCCGCATCAGCACGCGCTCCACGACCCCGCCGAGCACGAGACCGGACGCCAGCGCGACGAAGAACGCGAGCCAGTACGAGCCGGTCGCCTGCTCGACGCTGAACGCGATGAACGTGGTGACCATGAGCAGGCCGCCCTGCGCGAAGTTGACGATCCGCGTGGCCCGCCAGATGAGCACGAAGGCGATGGCGACCGCGGCGTAGATCGCGCCGTTGCTCACTCCGTTGAGCGTGAGGTCGATGAAGCGCGACACCTCAGAACCCCAGGTACGCGTGGCGGAGCTGGTCGTCCGCGGCCAGCCGGGAGGATTCGTCCGCCGCCACCAGGCGGCCCACGTGCAGCACCACCCCGCGGTCGGCGATCGACAGCGCGCTCCTGGCGTTCTGCTCGACCAGCAGCACGGTCAGGCCCGTGCGCGCGCGCAGGTCGGAGATCACTCCCATCATGCGCTTCGCGAGCACCGGTGCGAGCCCGAGCGAAGGCTCGTCGAGCAGGAGCATCTTCGGCCTGCCCATGAGCGCGCGCCCGATGGAGAGCATCTGGCGCTCGCCTCCGGAGAGGGTCGACGCGTTCAGCCTGCGACGCTCCTCGAGCCGCGGGAACAGATCGAACACGTCGCGGAATGCCGCCGCCCGGCCCGCGCGGTCGCGCCGCCACAGGGCCCCGAGCCGCAGGTTCTCCTCCACGGTCAGCTCCCCGATCACGCCACCGCCCTCCGGGACGTGCGCCAGGCCCAGCCGGACGATCTCCTCGGGCGCCATCCGCGTGATGTCGCGGCCGCCGAAGCGCACGCGCCCGTCGCGGGCTCTCACGATGCCCGACACGGTGCGCAGCAGCGACGACTTGCCGGCGCCGTTGGCGCCCAGCACCGCGGTGATGCTCTGCTCGGCCACCTCGAGCGACACGCCGTCGACCGCGCGCACGGCTCCATAGGCGGTGACCACCCGCTCGAGCTCAAGCATCCGGCCTCTCGTCCTCCGCGCCGAGGTAGGCGTCGAGCACGACCGGGTTCTGCTGGACCTCGTGCGGCGCGCCCTCCGCGATCAGCCGCCCCGAGTCGAGGACCGCCACCCGGTCGCACACGGACATGACGAGATCCATCCGGTGCTCCACGAGCATCACCGAGAGCGAGCCGCGGAGGCCCCGAATCAGTCCCGCGAGCGCGCTCACGTCATCCGCTCCGAGACCGCCCGCCGGCTCGTCGAGCAGCAGCAGCTCCGGGTGGGCGACGAGCGCGCGGGCCAGCGCCACCCGCTTCTGCACGGGATAGGGCAGGCTGTCGGCGCGGCGCTCCGCCACGTCCGCGACCTCCGCCTGCTCGAGGGCCCCGAGCGCCGCGCGGCGCAGCTCCCGCTCGGCGCGATCGGAAACCGGAAGACCGAGCAGCGACGAGCCGACCCCGGCGCGGTGCAGGTGGTCCCCGCCCACCATCACGTTCTCCACCGCCGTGAGATGCGGGAACAGCCGCAGGCCCTGCGCGGTACGCGCGATGCCGAGCCGCGTGAGCTGGTGGGGGCGCACGCCGCGCAGCGACTCGCCGCGCCAGGTGATCGTCCCCGAGTCCGGACGCACGAACCCGCAGATCGCGTTGAAGAGCGTGGTCTTGCC
>DATNBJ010000082.1:0-2033 GCA_035572055.1 Thermoleophilaceae bacterium
GGCTTTAACGATTGACGCCCGCGTTGAGCACGCGGGCGTCTGAGATCGGTTTCGCCTGCCAGGCACCGCCCGTTCAACGCGCGGCCGATCTCGGCCGCGCGGCACGGGCGGATGCCTTCGGCGACGTTACGTCTTACTTGACCTCGACGCTCGCGCCGGCCTCTTCGAGCTCGGCCTTGAGCTTGTCGGCCTCGTCGCGCTCGATGCCTTCCTTGACGGGCTTGGGCGCCTCGTCGACGAGCGCCTTGGCCTCCTTGAGGCCCAGGCCCGTGACGGCGCGGACGACCTTGATCACCTGGATCTTCTTGTCGCCAGCGGCGGTGATGATGACGTCGACGGTGCTCGACTCCTCCTCGGCCGGCGCGCCGTCAGCGGCGCCGCCGCCGGCGGGCGCGGCCGGGGCGACAGCGGTCGCCGAGACGCCGAACTCCTCCTCGAGCGCCTTGATGCGCTCAGAGAGCTCCAGCACGGAGATGCTCTTGAGCTCGTCGATCCATTCAGCAGTGGTGGTGGCCATGGTTACTCCGAATCCTCCGGGGTCTCAGTGTTCTCAGTGGTTGTGTCGGCGGCCTGCGGCTCGTCAGCCGGGGCCTCCTCGGTCGCGGTCTCAGCGGGCGCCTCCTCGGCCGCCGCCTCCTCGGCGGGAGCCTCCGCAGCGGGAGCCTCCGCCTCGGGCGCGGGAGCCTCGGCCTCAGCGGCCGGCTCGGCCTCAGCGGCCGGCTCCGCCTCAGCGGGAGCCTCCGCCTCAGCGGCCTCGGCCGCGGGCGCCTCCGCCTCAGCGGCCGGCTCGGCCGCCGCCGCGGGCGGCTCGCCCGCCGGGATCTCGCCGCTCTCCTTCTTCTCGGCGATCTGCCCCAGCTGCAGGGCGAGGCCGGCGATCAGCGCGTTCAGCGTGCGGACCAGGCCCGTGACGGGCGAGGCCACGACGCCGACGAGCTGCGCGTAGAGGACGTCGCGGGCAGGCAGGCGCGCGAGCGCCAGGATCTGCTCGCTGTCGAGCGCCTCGGAGCCGAGCAGCCCGCCCTTGAACTCGAGCTTCTCGGTCTCGCGGCGGAAGGTCTGCAGCGCCTTGGCGGCCAGCGCCGCGTCGCCGCGCACGAAGGTCAGCGCGGTCGGGCCCTCGAGCAGCGCCTTGAGCGTGTCCGCCCCGGCCTCGTCGACCGCCCGCTCGGTGAGCGAGTTCTTGACCACGCGGAAGGTGGCGTCGACGTCGCGCAGGCGGGTGCGCAGCTCCGCCGCCTGGGGCACGGAGATGCCGCGGTAGTCGACGGCGAAGACCGCGTCGGCTTCCTTGATGGACTCGGCGATGTCAGCCACCGCCGCTGCTTTCTGTTCTCGGTTCATGCGCCTCCTAGCCCGGGCTTCCGCGCGCCATCAGGCAGCGCTGCCGGGGGTCTCGGGTGGCTCGAAGGAGTCTGCGTCAGGCCGCGGCCGTCGCAGCCTCCTCGAGGATGTCACGGGTGCGGCTGGGGTCGATCTTCACGCCCGGGCCCATGGTCGAGGCCATGGTGATCGAGCGCAGGTAGCGCCCCTTCGCCGCCGCGGGCTTGGCCCGCACCAGCTCGTCGATGACCGCCGCGTAGTTCTCGAGCAGCGCGCGGTCGTCGAAGGAGGTCTTGCCGATGGTGAGGTGGACGATGGCGGTGCGATCGGTGCGGTACTCGATCTTGCCGGCCTTGGACTCCTCCACGGCCTTGGCCACGTCCATCGTCACCGTGCCGACCTTGGGGTTCGGCATCTTGCCCTGCGGGCCGAGGATGCGGCCCAGGCGGCCGACGACCGGCATGAGGTCCGGCGTCGCGATGGCCACGTCGAAGTCGGTGAAGCCGCCCTCGATGCGCTCGGCGAGGTCCTCCGCGCCGACCACGTCGGCCCCGGCCTCCTCGGCCTCGCGCGCCTTGTCGCCCTTGGCGAAGACGGCGACCGTCACGCTCTTGCCCAGGCCGTTGGGCAGCGCGATGGTGCCGCGCAGCTGCTCGTCGGCGTGGCGGACGTTCAGGCCCGTGCGGACGTGGATCTCGACGGACTCGTCG
>DATNBJ010000083.1:0-5076 GCA_035572055.1 Thermoleophilaceae bacterium
TACCGGTTCATGCCGGCCGACGGCCAGGAGCAGCTCTGGCTGACGTTCCATACGCCGGGCGAGCTCGAGACGCCCAACCGCTACCGCAATCGCTACGGCCAGCTGCTCGAGCACGCGCCCTTCTCGCACCGCGACTTCCACCCGCCCAGCGGCCTCGTGACCCACCGCGAGCGCGACGAGTTCGACCTCATGATCCGCGTTCGCGACGGCTACCAGCACTACAGGCTCGACTACCACCCGCTCGACGTGGTGGGCTGGGACGGCTACGTGTACCCCTACACGTTCTCGATCGACGACTTCGAGCCGATCACCGGCCGCATCCACATGCCGCCGCCGGTGCACCAGACCTTCCAGGGGCCGAACTTCGTGATCTGCTCGTTCTGCCCGCGGATGCTCGACTGGGACGAGAACGCCGTGCCGATCCCGTACAACCACTCGAATCTCCAGTCCGAGGAGATGATCTATTACGTCGACGGCCAGTTCGGCTCGCGCAAGGGAGTCGACGTCGGCACGATCACCCTTCACCCGTCCGGCCTGCCGCACGGGCCGCAGCCCGGCCTGGCCGAGAAGTCGCTCGGCATGACGCGCACGGACGAGCTCGCCGTGATGTGCGACACCTTCCGGCCGCTGCGGCTCTCGCATCTGTCGAAGAAGCTCGACGACGGCAAGTACGCCCTGTCGTGGTACGAGAACGCGGACGCCGCGGCGTCGAACGGCGGCAGCCCCGCCGGCGTGACCAGTCACGTATAACCGCGACACGCTCGCGGTCGTCTCCGACATCCACGGGAACCTCGTCGCCCTCGAGGCGGTCATCGCCGACCTCGAGCGGCGCGGCGTCTCCCACGTGCTGCAGGGCGGCGACCTCGCGCTGGGCGGCCGGCAGCCGGCCGAGGTGATCGATCGCGTGCGCGAGCTGGGCTGGCCCGGCGTGGTGGGCAACACCGACGAGGTGCTGTGGCGGCCGGAGGCGCTCGAGGAGCAGATCGAGCGTGCGCCGAAGCTCGCGCCGCTCTTGCGCACGCTCTTCGAGGAGGAGGCGCCCGCGACGCGCGAGCTGCTGGGCGAGGAGCGGGTTGCGTGGATGGGCGGTCTGCCCGGTGAGTACGAGGACGGCGGGCTCGCGCTGGTGCACGCCGCCCCGGGCAACCTGTGGCGAGCGCCGATGCCCGACGACCGCGACGCGGACCTGCTCAAGGCGTATGCGGAGCTCGACGCGCCGCTCGTGGTCTACGGCCACATCCACCGCCCCTACGTGCGCGACCTCGGCAGCATGACCGTGGCCAACAGCGGCAGCGTCGGGTCGCCGTACGACGGCGACCCGCGCGCGTCGTACCTGCTCGTGGACGACGATGGCGGGGCGGAGGTGGTTCGCGTGGAGTACGACGTGGAGCGCGAGGTGGCCGGGCTGCTCGCGTCCGGCTACCCGGGCGCCGCCCGGATCGCCGAGTCGCGCCGCAGCGGCAGCTACGTGCGCGTCTAGAGCTTCAGCTCGTAGTGCCGCAGCTCGATCTCGCGGCCCCACTGGAGCCGCGGCTGCGCGTCGCGCACCTCGAAGCCGGCGTCGAGGTACATCCGCGCGGCGGTGGTCAGCTCACTGAAGGTCTCGAGGTCGACGCGCTCGAAGCCGCGCTCGTGGATGTAGGCCATCGCCTCGTCGAGGAGGCGGCGGCCGAGACCCTGGCCACGTGCCGCGCGCCGGACGAGGAACCAGCGCAGGCGCGCCAGCCCGTCGCCCTCGTCGGTCACCGCGATCGAGCCGAGCATCTCGCCCGCGCTGTTTTCGGCGATCCACAGCCGGCCGGCGCTCGGATCCTCCGCGATCGCCCGGCCGAAGGTGCCCATGCCGCGCGCCACGTCCGCCTCGAAGGTGATGTCCATGCCGTACTGCTCGCCGTACTCGATGCCCTGCATCGCGGTCACGGCGCCGAGGTCGCCGGGGCGGAGGTCGTGACGGATGGTGGTCTGCACGGGTGCGGCGGTCGTCATGGACGGAGTGTCCCGCCGCCTGACTGATAAGTCAAAGACAGGTTTCAGCTAGCACTTATAGGCTTCGCATATGGAGCTTCGGCAGCTTCGCTACTTCGCCGCGGTGGCCCGCCACGAGAGCTTCACGCTGGCCGCGAAAGAGCTGAACGTCGCGCAGCCGGCGCTTTCCCAGCAGGTGCGGAAGCTCGAGCAGGAGCTGGGTGTGGAGCTGCTGCGGCGCACCACGCGACGGGTGGAGCTGAGCGAGGCCGGCGAGCTCGCGCTGGCCCGCGCCACGCGCACGCTGGCGGAGGCCGACGCGCTGCGCGCCGAGATGGACGAGCTGCGCGGCCTGACCCGCGGCACGCTGACCGTGGGGATGCTCCCCGCGGTGGGCGAGCTCGACGCGGCCCCGGTTCTTGCAGCGTTCAGCGCCGACTACCCGGGCATCGAGGTGCGCCTCGTGGAGGACACGCTGGTGGAGGCGCTGGCGCTGCTGCGCGCCGACCGGCTCGACCTCGCGTTCGCGCTGATCCAGCCGGAGGAGGCGGGGGAGGGGGTTGCCGGCGAGAAGCTGTTCGAGGAGGAGCTGGTGGTGATGGTGGCCGAGGGACACCGGCTGGCAAAGCGGCGCAGCGTGCGGATCTCCGACCTCGACGGCGAGCCGCTGATCACCTTCCTCACGGGCTCGGCGCTCAGGCAGCAGCTCGACGCCCAGCTCGAGCAGGCGGGCATGCAGCGCACCCCCGCGTTCGAGAGCAACCACATCAACACGCTGCGGGCGCTCGTGGCCCACGGCCTTGGCGTGTCGCTCGTGCCGGTCTCCTTCGCGGTGGCGGAGGGCCCGCCGGTGGCCAAGCTGAAGGTCGCGCCCAAGACGCTGCGAGTGCCGGTGTCGATCCTCTACCGGGCGGACCGCGCGCGGCCGCCGGCCGCCGAGGCGTTTCTCAGAAGCGTTCGTGAAAGGTTCTAGGGACTAGGGACTAGGGACTGGGACTAGGGACTGGGCCTGCGCCGCGGTAGGCGCAAGCGCAAGCGTCACCACGCCGTCACCCACGTCGATCGCCGAGGGCAGCGAGAACCTCACCGAGCGCAGCGCATCCTCGAACTCGACGGCGTCCTGGAGGCTGTCCCAGCGCCAGCGGGCCACGAGCACGCTCTGCCGGCCGGACTGCCACAGCTCGGCGTGGTCGCCGCCCCAGCCGGCGGCGGCTCGCTCGGCGACGTCGCGCGGCACGCGGTGCTGTTGCAGCAGCTGCTCGGTGACGAACTCGCCGAGCGTCGTGAACATCGTCCGCTGCCAGCCGGGCAAGAGCGGCGCCACGTTCAGGGAGACGGGCAGCGGCTTCTCGTCGGCCTCGTACTTGAGCGGGTGGATCACCTGCTCGGTGGAGACGGGCGGGCGGTGCTCAAAGGCGAAGTCCACGAGCTTCCAGCCCTTCGCCACGTCGTAGAGCGCGCTGACGAACGACTCGCCGTTCAGGTAGGGGAACTCGAGCGAGGACTCGACGTAGGGCGGCAGGCTGGCCGTCGAGCTGCCGCTCGAGGAGCTGAGCGCGGCGCCGAGCAGGCCGCTGCCCGAGATGTAGCGCTGCGCGTACTGCGACATCGCCAGCGTGGCGTCGCCCTCGACCAGGGCGGTGTACGCCAGCGAGCGGTCGCTCGTCGCGCCGCTCGTGTCGTGAAGGCCGAACACCTGGTCGTCGAGCGCGTGGGTGAGCTCGTGGGCCAGCGTGATCTCGGCGATCGCCTCGCTCGAGCCGGTGGCGTCGCGCACGAGCGCGAGCCGCTTCGTGTGCGGGTCGTAGTAGCCCGCCACCTGGTCCTCGTAGATCGAGGCCTGGATCGCGCGCAGGTTGGCTTGCGCGGGGATCAGGCCCAGCATCCGGAGCAGCTGCTGGTCGGCGGCCTGCTCCGGGCGCGGTTCCACGCGGTCGAGATCCGCCAGCCCCGCCTGCCGCGCCCGCGCCCCCGTGACCACCGTCGCCGCCAGCGGGGTGCGGAAGCCGCGCTGGCGAATGTCCTGCACCCGCTGCTCGATGACCGGCAGCCTTCGCTGGAGCGCGGCCAGCGAGCCGGACTTCGACGAGCCCGGCCCGCCGCCGCTCTTCCCCAGCAGCAGCCCGCCCAACACGAGCCCCGCGATGAGGGCCGCGATGACGAGGGCGACCGTGCGATTCCCTGCGGTCAGGTCAGCCCGTCATCCCGCCGAACTGGCCACCGGTGACGTGGAGCGTCTGGCCGTGGATGTAGTTCGCCCACGGCGTGCAGAGGATGAAGATGCCGCCCGCGGCCTCCTTCGGCGTCGCGCCCCGGCCGAGCGGGATCAGCATCGACGCCATCTGCCGCATCTGCTCGGGGATGCCGAGCTGGATCTTCTCGCCGCCACGCTCGATCGTCTCGGCGCCCTCCTTGGCGGCGGTCAGGCGCGTCTCCACGAAGCCGAAGGCCACGGCGTTCACGTTGATCTTGAACTGGCCCCACTCCTTGGCGAGCGTCTTGGTCAGGCCGACCACCGCCGACTTCGCTGACGAGTAGTTCGCCTGGCCCGCGTTGCCCATCGTGCCGGAGATCGAGCTGACGTTCACGATCTTGCGGAAGACCTCTTCGCCCGCCTCCTTCTCCTTCTTGGCGGCGTCGCGCAGGTACGGCGCCGCCGCGCGGACGATCCGGAACGGCGCGATCAGGTGGATGTCGAGCATGGCCTGGAACTGCTCGTCGGTCATCTTGTGCACGACGCCGTCCCAGGTGTAGCCGGCGTTGTTCACGATGATGTCGATCTGGCCGAAGTCGTCGAGCGCCTTCTTCACGAGCTCGTCCGGCACACCCGGCTGGGTGAGATCGCCGGCGAAGACCGTGGTCTCGCCCTGGATCTCGCCGGCGGCCTGCTCGGCCACGTCTGCGTCGAGGTCGTTGATCACGACCCTTGCGCCGTTCTCGGCCAGCAGCTCCGCCGTGGCGCGACCGATGCCGCGGGCCGAGCCCGTGACGATCGCCGCCTTTCCGTCGAGTACTCCCACTGGGTCTCTCCTTGGTCTGGACTAGGTGGCGAGGCATGATGACTTACCCTGCTTAGCCGTGAGCAGCCACGTGACGGTGGACCGGCTGCAG